>JAHCBA010000040.1 GCA_019634625.1 Verrucomicrobiia bacterium | reverse complement strand
CCCCAATACCTGCTGCATGCAGATCGCCGAGGTCGAACTCCTCGGCACCGGAGCACCCCAGGATGTCACCCAGCCCGGCGACACCATCCTCGCCTCCTCGGCCAACAGCCCCGGCTCCGAAGGCGTCGCCAACGCCATCGACAATCAGCCGACCAAATACCTCAACTTCGATTCCGGCCGCGACGGCGCCGTCAATGGCTTCTCCCCCTCCGGCTTCGTCGTCACCCCGTCGGTCGGAGCGACCACGGTGATCGGCCTGACCATGCAGTCCGCCAATGACGCCCCCGAACGCGATCCCCGCATCGTCCTCCTCGAGGGCTCCAACGACGACGTCATCGAGTCGTTCAACTCCGGCACCTGGGAGGAAATCGTCACCCTCGAGGACATCCCGGACTTCACCGCGCGGTTCCAGGTCCAGGAGTTCTATTTCCCCAACAAGACGTCCTACAAGCACTACCGCTGGACCGTGCTGGCCACCGCCGCCCCCAACACCTGCTGCATGCAGATCGCCGAGGTCGAACTCCTCGCCGCCACCACGGCCGTCGATTGCGACCGCGCCCGCTTCCTCGTCCAGCCCGTGGACACCCTCGTCCTCCCCGATGCCTCGGCCACCTTCTTCACCACCGTCAACGGCCCGTGGCCCCTCCAGTGGCACGTGAATGGCGAGCCCATCCCCGGCGCCACCAGCGCCTCCTACACCACGCCGCCGGTGACCGCCGCCAATGCGGACAATGTCTACACCGTTCAGATCCGCGGCTGCGAAGTCAGCCTCCCCGTCCAGGCCGTCCTCTTCACCCCCTCGGCCACCCGGAGCATCGGCATCTCCTTCCGCGGCGGCGGCGCCAACGGCAGCCCGACGCTCATGAACGAAACCGACGTCGCCGGACTCCATCCCCAGGCCTACTGGATCAATGCCACCGGCACGGGCGGAGGATTCCTCCCCGACGACTTCTCTGAACCGCCCATCCCGGTCGTGGACAGCAGCAACGCCCCCTCCAACATCACGGTGGAATGGGCCAGCTCCGGCACCTGGGGCTCCGGTACCGGCGACGCCTCCAGCACCCAGCGCATGCTGAACGGCCTCAATCACGCCAACCCCGGCACCGAAGGCTCCATCACCTTCGCCAATGTCCCCGCCGGCAACCACGCGGTGATCGCCTACTTCGTCGGGATCCCGCTCCAGTTCCAGGACGCCGACTACACCGTCACCGGCCAGGCCTCCGAAACCTACAACGTCCGCGTCATCAATGCCGACGAGTACAACGCCGCCCCCGGCTTCTATCGCGGCATCAGCAAGGATCCCAATAACCGAAGCCTCGCCACCTACGTCCGCTTCGACAATGTCCAGCCCGCCAACGGCGTGGTCACCCTCACCTGGAACACCCTGACCACCGGCTTCGACCGCGGCGCCCCGGTCAATGCCGTCCAGTTGATCCTCAATGCCACGCCCGCAGGCGCCCCGCCGGTCATCACCGCCCAGCCGCAACCCTCCATCGGTCCGGCCGGCGGCACCGCCTCCGTCTCCGTCACCGCCACCGGTGAAAACCTCACCTACCAGTGGCGCAAGAACGGCCGCAACCTCCCCGACGGCGGCAACGTCTCGGGCGCCACCTCGGCAACCCTGTCCCTCTCCTCCCTCAGCGAGGACGACAACGGCATCTACAACGTCGCCATCTTCAATCCCGGCGGCAGCGTGGTCAGCCGCAGCGTCTCGGTCCGCGTGTCCGCATACGACATCGCCGCCGACCTGGTGGGCTACTGGAAATTCGATGAGTCCGCTGGCGCCACCGCCGCCAATGCCGCCACCGGCGGTCAGGCCGGTGAGGTCATCGGCTCCCCGAGCTGGGGCGCCGGGCGCGTCGCCAACTCCCTGTCCCTCGACGGCGGCACCTACGTGTTCGTCCCAAGCTATCCCCGCGCCGGCCGCGAAATCAGTGTCTCCGGCTGGGTCAACCTCAGCGAAACCGGAACCGACGTCGCCATCGTCCGCAATGCCCAGGGCGCCCTCGGCGTGGGCCTCGGCGCCGGCCAGTTCGAACTCGGCCTCGTCGTCAACCAGAACGACGGCATCACCCGCCTCACCGGCGCCATCGGGGCCGGACCCAACATCGTGCGGGTCACCGCCGCCGACGCCTTCACCTTCGGCTCCTGGCAGCACATCGCCATGAGCGCCGATGGCGCCCAGCTCCGGCTGTTCGTCAATGGCACCCAGGTGGGCTCGGCCGACTACATCACCGCCATCAACGCGCCCGCCATCCCCTACCTCTCGATGGGCGCCCGCCTCAACATCGACCCGCTTGCCGGGATCGAGGACCCCGAACCCGACTTCAGCTTCCCGAACCTGATGGTCGGTCGCCTCGATGACCTCGGCCTCTGGACCCGCGGCCTCACCGCCGACGAAGTCCAGAAGGTCTTCGCCGCCGGCCAGCAGGGCCAGCCCCTGACCAGCGTGGTCCTCGAACCGCCCGCCCAGAGCAGCACCCTCACCATCGGTGCCGCCGCCGGGAACATCACCGTCACCTGGGACGCCGGCCGTCTCCAGACCGCCCCCTCCGCCGCCGGTCCCTGGACCGACGCCGTCGGCACCAGCCCGCTCACCGAGCCGGCCGGCGACGCCGCCAAGTTCTATCGCACGGTCTCCCCGTAGCCCGTGACCCGCGGAGCCTTGCTCCGCGCCATTCCGTCCTCGCCAAGCCGGACCTTCGGGTCCGGCTTTTTTCTTCCTCACAGCCGGTGCGGCCTCCGGGTCCCGGGCTTGTCCCAGCCCAGGGTCACCCCCAGGAACACCTGGGTCCGTTCGTCCGCCACCTGGGGCAGGCGACCGTGTCCCACGGTGACATGGACGTTCCTCACCCACGGCACCTGAAACCGGCTCAGGTCGTAGTTCAGTCCGGCCTCGACGTAGAGGGACGCATCCTCGCGCCGCGCCTCGATCAGCTCGGGCGTCCCAGCCGCCACCGTGTAGCGCAGGTTGGCGACCGCGCCCAGCGCCTGGACATGCCGGTTCTCCGCCGACAGCCATGTCCCGAGAGGCAGTTGCCAGGAGGCAATCACCGACAGGCGCCGGGACGAATCCCTCCCGTCCAGACCCAGACCCTCGTAGTAGTCCGACCGGAGCAGATCCACCTGCTGGAGATCGATGAACAGGGACGGAACCAGCGGCCAGAGGCCATCCTCGTTGTTGTGGAAATACCCGATCTGCGGTCCGTAACTCAGCGCCGCATTCCGAACCGCCTGGTCGCTCTCCACCCCGATCCGTGCGCTCAGTTCGATCCGGCCCCACCGGAATCCCCCGCCGGCCGGGGCGCCGGTCGCCGGGGCGTCGGCATCCCTTTCGGTCGGAGGGGAATCTCCCAACTCAGCGGCCCGCTGCAACTGCACGGCGCCGCCCAGACCAAGGTCCGCCGTCAGGTTCTCCGAATGCGCGCGGGCATGCGTCGCCACCGTGCCCCGCGTGGTCGCACTGGCAAACGCCACCCAGGGACCGTGCCACGGGGAATGATCGTAACTGGCTCTCCCGCGCCACCGGAGGGCCCCGGCCCAGTCGGTGTCTCCGGACCCGGCCAGCAAGGCGGGCCTCAAATCCAGATCGTGGTTCCACAGGTGTTCCCGGGCTTCCGGCACCTCCGCCGCCCAGCCCAGGATTCCCACCAGCAGGCCGCCCACGACTCCGCCCGTTTGTCGTCGGCCCGCCGTTCCGGGAAATGCCCGGGCCCATTTCGAAGACGTCATGTTCGCTCCTCCCGCTTGAACCGGTACAACCCGTCCACCACCTCCCCGAACTCCGCCAGCAGGGTCTCCCCGTTGCCCAACAACCCCGCGAGCACGGACTCCGCCCGTTTCCGGGTCACCCCGGGTTCGGGCTTCGCCCCCGGGCCGTTATGGGCGTTCACCAGGGACAGATGCATGGACGCTGCATGCTCGCGGAGGCGTCCCGCACGAATCGTCCGGTCCACCTGTTCCGTCGGCCAGCCCTTCAACTGGCGCACGATCAACCGGCCAGCCTGATTGAAGGACAACCCGGCATCCTCGGCCCGCATCATCGTCCGGAAATACTGCCATGCGTAGTAATGGGCATCGTTGTTGATGCTCCACTGCAGCCCCCAGGGATTCACCGTGAACCGCACGTCGCCATGGCGGCTCCTGACCGCCTTCTCGAGCCAGGGCGCCGGCAATTCCCCCACCTCCCGGCTGTGCGCGGCGATGAAGTCCACATACCGCGCGATGTTCGGTGCGACCGCGCCCCCACTCCCGCCCGGAAGACCCAGGTAGCGCACCGGATTCGCCCGGGTCATGCGGTCGAAGTCCGCATCGCGAAACTTCGACTCGAAATAGCGCCAGTGATTGTCCTCCCGAACGCGGACCCGGCTGAGAAAAAAATCGCTGCCGAACAATATGCGATCCCTGTAAGGGTCCTCGCGCATCAGGCCCTCGAGATTGCGGAAGTATCGGCTCTCTAACTCGCCCCCCTTCATCGGCGAGAGGTGGAAGGCCATGTCGGCATATACCCCCTCGTAATCGCCCATCAGCGTCAGAATGACGTCCGTCCAGCTTCCCGTCGGAATCCCTTCGCCCAACAGGTTCTCTTCGCCCCCGAAATGGGCGAAACAGATCTTCAGCCCGGGATGGTCCTTGAGAATCCCCGGCCAGTGCCCCGGATCGCATTGTTGGATGGAGGCCTCCGTCCCGTAGAATCCCCCTTTGTTGCAATGCATCAGCATGGGGACGGCATGCGCCTCGCAGTACTCGAACACACGCCTCATCCGGCTGTCCCCGACCGGGTAGCCCAGGGAAGGGTAGAGCTTGACGCCGACATAGCCCTGGGAGGTCAGCGCGGTCTCCATGATCGCGTAGTGGTCCTTCCTCAGCGTGTTGACCGCAATGAACGGAAAGAACCGTCCCGGGTACGCCAGGGCGGCCCGTGAGGTGTCCCGGACCTGGCGCCGGAAAACCTCGGCATCCGCCTTGTCCCCGTTGGTGATGTCCAGCGTCAACGCCACGACGCCGGTCCCGTCGCCGCTTAGATCCATCAGGCGCCGCGCCACCCGCTCGACGCCCGGCTGGATGCCCAACGCCAGAAAGGCAATCAGGTCGTTCAGCGTCCGGTTCTCCGCGTCCTCGTTCTCCGTGACGAGGTCGCCGATCCTTCGCAGGATGTCCCGCAGCGCCCCGGCGGCCAGGCCGTCGATGTCTCCCTGGACCACCAGCGAAATGTCCGCCGGGACGGCCCGGTTCAGACTGCCGAGATACTTCTTGAACCGGCTCGAGACCCGGAAGGCGCCCACCAGCTCCCTCAGCAACTCGTCCTCGCTCAGGTAGTCCCCTTTAATGAGCTTCTTGAGGAGCTTGGAAACGGCCTCGACGACAAACTCGGGCCATCGCTCGCGCGAGATGCGCCGCAACAGCACCGCCAGGGTCGCTTCCGTGAACAGGGACCGGAAGGTGAAGACATGAGCATGACAGTTGATTCGCATCGGTGCAGTGGGTTCCCGTCAAGCCTCGCCAGAGCGTCGATCACAGCGAACCCAGGCAGGAGGTCGAGGCTCTCCAGCATGGCGGGTGGGGTCCACGCAGCGTGCGCCCCGCCTCACAGCCGTTCAAGCCCAACATATGGACCCAAATCGCCGCGTAAGAAGCCACGAGGGACTCGAAGCCCACGAAGGCAATTGCGCTATCGAAAGGCCGATCAGGATCGAACCGTAGCGGATGCGAGCGACCGGAACGATCTTTGCCCTCTTCGTGTCCTTCGTGCGCTTCGTGGTGAATCCGCTTTTCTCGGACGGGCTTACCCGGCGATCAGGGTTGGACCACGCGCGAGTGATCGTGGGTCCGCCCGGCCATGCCCACAGGCGCTCTGATCTCTCCGTCCACGCAATCCAATCCGGCTTGCGAGCCCAATGCCTTCCTCGAAAGCCGCGAAATCGGGGCTCGACGAGGCCTCCTCCGTTCCAAAGCGCCGTCCAGCAGGCCCTTCTCGTCAGCTCCATAGCCCCTCGGCTGCAGCTTCAGCCCCCTCCACCTTCCCTCAGCGACTTTGTCGGTAGCCGTGACCGAACCACGCCCACCACGACTGCGCCGCATCCATCCCTCCTGCGCCGGACCTTCATGGCGGTCCTTTTTCTGCTTCCCCGATCCGCAACCTCTGCCCCCTCATGGTGCCGTGACCCGCATCGCCGCCACGTGCCGCGCCCGCTTCCTCACCCTCGGTTGCCTCCCGGTGTTCGTCGCCTCCCTGCCATGGGTGCTGCCGCTGCCGCTCCGCGCGGATCCAGGCTGGACCGTCGAACCCACCCATCGCTGGCGCCCGCTCTCCGTCGATCCCTCCTCGCCCACCGGATTCCAACTCCTGCCCCCCGAATCCACCGGCCTCGCCTTCACCAACCACCTCGACGAGTGGAGCGGCGCCGCCAACCGGGTCCTCTACAACGGGGCCGGAGTCGCCGCCGGGGACATCGATGGCGACGGCCTCCCGGACCTCTTCCTCGCCCACCTCGGCGGCACCAACGCCCTCTATCGCAACCTCGGCAACTGGCGCTTCGAAAACGTCACCGCCGGCTCGGGCCTCGATCGCGTCATCCCCGAAACCCGCGGCGCCGTCTTCGCCGACCTCAACGGCAACGGCCACCTCGACCTCCTCCTCGCCGTCAACCGCCAGGGCGTCCTCTCCTTCACCAACAACGGACACGGCCATTTCACCGAAACCACCGCCGCCGCCGGCATCGCCACTCCCGTCGGCCCCTCCGGTGCCGGGCCCACCACGCTCGCCCTCGCCGACATCGATGGCAACGGCACCCTCGATCTCTACGTGACCCACTACCGCCCCGACGACATCCGGGACCGTGGACGGGTCAATCTCTCCATGGTCGGCGGCCGCCCCATCCTGCCCGGCGCCGAAACCAACCGGTTCGTCATCCTCAACGGGCGTCTCGAAGAATGCGGCCAGCCGGATCGCCTGCTCCTCAACGATGGCTCCGGTCGCTTCCGCCCTGCCTCCTGGACCGACGGCACCTTCCTCGACGAGGATGGCCAACCGCTGGCGGAACCCCCACTCGATTGGGGCCTCTCCGCCACCTTCCGCGATGTCTCGGGCAATGGCGCCCCCGACCTCTACGTCTGCAACGACTACTGGACCCCCGACCGCTTCTGGCTCAATGACGGACACGGTCGCTTCCGCGCCGCCAGCCCGTCCGCGCTTCGCAAGATCAGCGCCAGTTCGATGGGCGTCGATTTCGCCGATCTTAACCGCGACGGCCATCCCGATTTTCTCGTGGTGGACATGCTCAGCCGCTTCCCCGCCATGCGGAAACGCCAGCTCATGGCCCAGACACCCGCCGCCCCCCGTGCCGGTGTCTTCCATGATCGTCCCCAGGTCCTCCGCAATACCCTCTACTTCAATCGCGGCGACGGTTCCTTCGCCGAAACCGCCTTCGCTTCCGGCATCGCCGCCTCCGACTGGTCCTGGGCCGTCATCTTCGCCGATGTGGATCTCGACGGTTACGAGGACGTCCTGATCGGCGCCGGACATTTCCGCGACGTGCAGGACTACGACGCCGAACGCGAGATCCAGTCCCGCCAGCGGCCACGCACCGGATTCCGCTCCGAACGCGAACGCCAGGAATCCTTCACCCGCGAACTGATGGAACATTACCGCCTCTATCCGCCCCTCGACCTGCCCGTCGGCGCCTTCCGCAATGTCGATGGAACCCGCTTCGAGGAGCGCACGGCAGAATGGGGACTCGACCTCCCGGGAATCCATCACGGCATGGCCATGGCCGACTTCGACGGCGATGGCCTCCCCGACCTCGTGGTCAACCGCCTCAACGCCCCGGTCGGACTCTTCCGTCGCCAAAGTCCCGCCCATCGCCTCGCCGTCCGCCTCCAAGGCGCCCCGCCCAACACCCAGGCCATCGGTGCCCAGGTCACGCTCGTCGGCGGCCCTGTGCCGCGTCAGACCACCGAGGTGGTCGCCGGCGGACGCTACCTCTCCGGATCCGATCCCCTCCTCGCCTTCGCCACCGGCCCCAACCCAACCCATCTCAGCCTCGAAATCCGCTGGCGCTCCGGGCGCGTCACCACCCTCGAGGACGTCCGGCCCAACCGCCTCTACGAAATCGCCGAGGCCTCCAACACCCGCCCCGCCCCCCCGCCGCCCGAACCCGAACCGCCCGCCTTCGAAGACGTCTCACCGCGCCTCGGCGCCCGCCATCACGAGATCGACTTCGACGACTACCAGCGTCAACCCCTCCTCCCTTTCCAGCTCAGCCAGCTCGGCCCCGGTCTCGCCTGGTTCGACCTCGATGGCGATGGCTGGGACGACCTCGTCGTCGGCTCCGGACGGGGCGGCAGTCCGGGCATCTATCGCAACGATACCCGCGGCGGGTTCTCCCCCTGGCCCGGTCCCGCACCCGATCCGGTTCCCGACGACACCGCCGGTCTCCTCGGATGGCGCGATCCCTCAGGTGCCCCGCGCCTTCTCATGGCGCTCACCGGTTACGAACAGAAGCTCGACCGCGCCGCCCTCGGCTTCCGCCTCGATGCCGGACGCCTCGCCCCCGATTCCGATCTGCCGCCCGGCATGGCCACCGCCAGCACGCTCGCCCTCGGCGATCCCGATGGCTCCGGCGCCCTCACCCTCTTCGTCGGAGGCGGCGTCGTCCCCGGCGCCTATCCCCTCGGCGCTCCCTCCCGTCTCTTCCGCCATGACGGCGCCCGCTGGCAACCCGACACCCGCAACAATGTCCTCCTCGAAAACCTCGGCATCGTCCACGCCGCCGTCTGGGCCGACCTCGATGGCGACGGCTTTTCGGAACTGATCCTCGCCTGCGAATGGGGACCCATCCGTGTGTTCAAACTTCAGCGCGGCGCCCTCTCGGAAATCACTGCGGAACTCGGCCTCGCCTCCCACACCGGCTGGTGGCGCGGCATCGCCGTCGGCGATCTCAATGGCGATGGACGCCTCGACCTCGTCGCCGCCAATTGGGGCCACAACAGTCCCTATCGCGCCTCCCCCGGCCAGCCCCTCACCTTCGTCTTCGGGCAACTCGCCCAGCCCGGCGTCACCGAAATCATCGAGACCGAATACGTCGGCGCCACCCTCGCCCCAAGACGCCAGTTCGAGCCGCTGGCCCGCTCCATGCCCTTCCTCTTCGAGCGCTTCGCCAGTCATCGCGCCTACTCCGAAGCCACCCTCGAACAGGTCCTCGGGGATCGCCTCCCGCTCTCCCGCCGCGTCACCGTCACCACCCTGGCGTCCACCCTGTTCCTCAATACCGGACGCGGCTTCCAACCGGTCGAACTGCCCCGCGAAGCCCAGTTCGCCCCCGCCTTCGGCGTCGCCATTGCCGACCTCGATGGGGATGGCCATGAGGACGTCGTACTCGCTCAGAACTTCTTCGGCACCCACCCCGAAACCGCCCGCATCGACGCCGGCCTCGGCCTCTGGCTCCGTGGCCATGGCACAGGCCGTCTCGAAGCCGTCCCCGCCCGCCGTTCCGGCATCCGCGTCCTGGGCGAACAGCGCGGCCTCGCCCTCGCCGACTTCGACCGCGACGGACGCATCGATCTGGCCATCGCCCAGAACGCCGCCGAGGTGAAACTCTACCGCAACCGCATCGCCCGCCCCGGCCTCCGTGTCCGGCTCCAGGGCCCACCCCGCAATCCCGCCGGCATCGGCGCCGTGCTCCGTCTCGATTTCGGCGACCGCAGCGGCCCCGCCCGCCCCATCCTCGCCGGCTCCGGCTTCGCTTCCCAGAACGCCGCCGTCCAGGTCCTCGCCACTCCCACACCCCCGACCGCCCTCCGCGTCCGCTGGCCCGGAGGACGCGAAACCGTCACCCCCGTCCCCCCCGGCACCCGTGAACTGGTGATCGGACCCGACGCCCACCCCGTCCCGCCCGGACGGCCCTGATGGCCCCTGCCGTTCGGCAATCCAGCCTCATCCCCCAGCCTCACAGATGGTTGATGAGGTAGGCCATCGCCACACTCACACCGAGTCCAAATCCCGCCTTGACCAGATCCTTGCGCCCCAGCTTGAGCGCGCGCTGCAGGGGATTGACCGCGTCGCGCGCACTCGCAAACGCAATCTCCCGGCCCGCCAGCAACCCCAGAAACACCCAGGTCGTGCTCATCGGTACATTGCTCCACACCTTGAAAATGAAGAGCACAATCCCGTAGATGAGATCCACGATCGTCGCCGACCGGATGTCGTGCGTGTTGGTCTTGCTCGTGACCACCTTCTGGATCCGGCCACCCCGTGTCGCGTAGATGAACGCTTGAACCCCGAGCATCCACGCCACCGCAAACAACATCCACGACCACGACGGCCGGCGCGGCAAATACACAAAGATGTTCGCCATGTCCTGGACCAGCCACATCGACCACAGGAACGCCGTCGAGGTCCATTGCAGCCCCACCCAGACCGGCCGGATGCCGGCCTCGCCCTCCCGCCGCCAGCGCGCCTCCAGCGTGCGGAACGCCAGCGAGTAGGCGAGCACCGCCGACACAAACGCAATCAGGTACCCCATCAGGGACTTCGTCAGCATGCTGCCCAGCACCTCGGGCTGAAACGTGATCAGCACCAGGAACGAGGTGCTGACCGGAAAGCCCATCCGGGTCAGCAGAAAGAGGGCGATCGGCGGCAGCAGATAGGTCCAGTCGATGTACTGATCCACATCACGGCGTTCGCTCATCCGGTTCCGGGCCGCCTCCACCGAACTCACCACCTGCGTCAGGGCGACCTTCTGCGGATGGATCACATCCAGCGCCTCCAGTTCGCTGCGCACAAGGTCAAGGGCGCGATCCAGTTCGACCAGGGCGGCATCAATGCCTTCAGGGCGGTGGATGAACGTGTCCCGGGCCCGCGCCAGTTCAGCGTCCAAATCGCGGAGTTCCCCCAGCACCCGGACCTGCTCCGGATCACGCGCAAGCGCATCCACGGCCAGATCCAGCGCCCGCCGCGATTCCCCAAGGGGAACCGCCTTCTCGTAAAGCGTGTTCAGCCGCCGGTAGGAAGGTTCACCGTCGTTCCGATGCCATCCGTGGAAGACCACCACCACCATCACAGACCCGGTGAACAGCCAAAGCGTCCACCACGGCCGGTGCGAATTGGAATAGAGAAACGTCCCCAGGGTCTGGATGGAGTCGTTGCCCACCACCGCGTAGGCGGCGAGCATGAAACCCAGGATCATCAGGACTTCCGGCATGGTATCGCGCTTGACCCGGTCAAGCGCCCCACCCTCCCAAAGGCAGCCTCCGCCCAACAACGTCAGGCCGGACACGGATAAGTTACAATCGCGTCAACTCGCCGCGCACCCCCATCTCACCCTTCGGAGGGACGAGCTCCGCGAGTCCTCAATCCATTGCACCACTCCCTTTCCCCCTCCCCCCTCCTCGTACTCAGCCCGAAGGGCGGTACTCGTACTCGTCCTCGTCCTCGACGCGCAGGCACACCGTTTCAGCGTCGCCTCATGGCTGGCCCGATGGGTTCGATCCTGTTCGGACCTCCCATTCCGCATGGGAATTGGGGGGGGCGATTGCGAGCACGAGCACGAGCACGAGCACGAGCACGAGCACGAGCACGAGGCCTGCTGCAAGAGTCTGAGGTGCTCTGGCAGGGCGGGGACGTGGGGGGGGCAGCGGCTGGGTCGGACTCTGTTGGGTGTGCACGCTTTAGCGTGTCGGCGCGGATTTGGGAGGCTCACGCTGAAGCGTGGACACCCAACGGTCCCTCCGATCCCACCCCGTGAGCTTCACGCCGGAGGGACGAGCTCCGCGAGTCCTCCATCCATCGCTCCACACCGTTGCGGCCTCGTGGAACTGGGCCCTCCGAAGCGATGCCTGGCGAAGTTCGCACCTCTCCCCACAACTCCGGGATGCACGCCGGTGAAGCTTGACGCCTGCTGATGGACCGGATTACGAACTCCGCCATGCAGCCCCCCGTGTCCCGGCCCCGCGACGGCTTTACGCTGATCGAGCTGCTGGTCGTCATCGCCATCATCGCGATCCTTGCCAGCATGCTCCTTCCCGCCCTGGCCCGGGCCAAGGTCAAGGCCAACCAGGTGAAGTGCGCCAGCAACCAGAAACAGATCGGCATCGCCTTCTTCCTCTACGCCGATGACAACGGCGACTGGTTCCCCGTCCATCCCGACTGGGCCTCGACCGGAGGCAAGGACGGCACCTACGACGTCTTCGTGGCCGCCTCCAACCGCCCCCTCAACCGATACACCGGTTCCATCGAGATCTTCCGCTGCCCCGCCGACAAGGGGGACATCTTCCGCAATACCCGCCTCCAGACCAATTGCTTCCTCCAGTACGGCAACAGCTACCTCGTCAATTGGGCCGTGGACGCCTTCCGGGTGAAGCATGTCACCGGCGACAGCAATCCGGCCATGCGCGGCACGCCCCAGGGAACCCCGATCAAAACCTCCGAAATCGCCCGCAGCCCGGCCAACAAGATCATCCAGGGCGACTGGCCATGGCACTCGAACCGCGGCAACACCAACCCCCGAAGCATCTGGCACAATGACCGCGGCAAGAGCCGCTTCAACATGCTCTTCGGCGACGGTCACATCGAGTTCTACCGCTTCCCGCCGCCCAACCAGATGGACCCGTGGATCTGGTCCCCCGCCCCGGACCCGAACTTCATGTGGTGGTGACCACCGGCCGCCGCAGGACCTCCCCCTCCTCCTCCCGCACCAGCACCCGCCACTGCCCGGCCGGCAGGCTCCCCAGCTCGAACGCCCCAATCCGCGCCCGAATCAGCCGCAGCGTCGGATACCCCACCGCCGCCGTCATCCGGCGCACCTGGCGGTTTCGCCCCTCCACCAAATCCACCGCCAGCCAGCAATCGGGTACCGACTTCCGAAACCGGATCGGGGGCTCACGCGGTCCCACCATCGGAGCCGGCTCCAAACGGCACACCCGGCACGGCAACGTGCGCCGCCCCTGCACCATCACCCCCGCCTCCAGCCGCCCCAGCGCCCCGTCGTCGGGTATGCCCTCGACCTGCACCCAGTACCGCCTCGGATGGGCCCGCTCCGGAGGCAGCAAACGCCCGGTCCATCGCGCCTCGTCGCTCAACAACAACAACCCCTCCGAATCCGCATCCAGCCGCCCGATCGCATACACCCCCGCCGGCAACCCAAACTCCGCCAGCGTGCGATGGCTCGACCCGTCCGCCGTGAATTGCGACAACACCCCCCACGGCTTGTGAAACGCAACCAGCACAGGGCTCACCTTCGCCAGATCCCCGCCCCACGGTCAATTGGCCCCGGCCTCCCGCCGGCTCCGGCACCCCGGCGGCCCCCGATCGCTGCCATTCTGCTGCTCTCCCTTGCCTCCATGCATCCGTCTCCAGCCGCGTCCGATGCCATCCCGGACGCGATGCCAGTCACGCTCGGTTGGACCCGCGCCTTCGAGTGGCCTGATTCAAACCAATCTCCGGAAGGCGTCGTCCTCCTGTCGCCCCTCATCACCACGGCGGCCGCCTGGAACGAACTCGTCGTCTCCTGGAACATCGCACCCGCCGACGGCGCCGGCCTCTCCATCGAAGCCCAACCGGTCGGCCCCGGGGGCCCCGCCCGTTTCTACCATCTGGGCCACTGGTCTCCCGATACCCATGGGCCCCTCGAACGAACCAGCGTCCGTGGCCAGCGCGATGCCTTCGCCGAGGTGAAAACGGACACCCTGGTCCTCCGCCAACCCGCCCATGCCCTGCGCCTCCGCCTCACCTTGTCCGGCGAACTGGCCCGGCACCCGGACCGCCTGCGCTGGATCACGGCGTCCCTGTGCGACACCACCCGCCCACCCGCCGGCCGCCCCGCCCTCACCCAAGCCTGGGGAACCGTCCTCGATGTCCCCGAACGTTCGCAGGTCTCCTACCCCGAGGGCCGCGCCTGGTGCAGCCCGACCTCCGTCTCGATGATCCTCGCCTGGTGGGCCAGGCAACGGGACCAGCCCGATCTCGATCGCGACGTCCCCGAAGTCGCCCGCGGCGTCCACGACCCCGGCTGGCCCGGCACCGGCAACTGGCCCTTCAATACCGCCTACGCCGGTTCCATCCCCGGCCTGCGCGCCTCCGCCCTCCGCTTGCGCGACCTTCGGGACCTCGAGCAACTCGTCCTCGCCGGCATCCCCGTCGTCCTCTCCGTCAATGCCCCCATGCTCCGCGGCGAACCCCGGCGCCCGGACGGCGGTCACCTCGTCATCGCCGTGGGCTTCACCGAATCCGGTGACGTCGTCACCAACGATCCCTGGGCCCGCCTGTCCGAAGGCCAGCGCGTCCGCCGCACCTATCAACGCGGCCACCTGGACGCCGCCTGGAATGCCTCGCACCGGCTCGCCTACCTCATCGCCCCCGAACCGGCCGCCCGCGCCTTTCCCGTTCTCAGCCGGTAGCGCTCCCCTCTCCCCTCACCCCCCGTTCACCCGCGTTTGACCGCCCGGGAACCCGTCCCCTACGGTCCCCCCGTGCCCAGGGAAGAAGGCATCCGCTCCGAACCGGACTCCCGTGTGCTGCGCGGGCTCGATGCCGGATTGGATCTGCTGCTCCGGCCGCTGGTGTCGGGGTGGACGACCCTCCGCCGGCTGACGGCGTTCGGGTTGATCGTGCTGGCGACAACCCTCACCAAGTTCACCCACGCCCGCGCCATCGTGCATCCCCTGATCTGGGCGCAGATCCGCTACAGCGGCCTTCGACTCCTCCCCCTGACCGCACTCCTCTCCCTCGTGGCCGGAGTCATCCTCATCGGCCAGGCCGCCGTGCTCCTCCGTCAGATCGGGGCCCAGAATGTCCTTGGAACCGTCGTGGTCGTCGCCCTGTTTCGCGAACTCGCCCCCCTCGCCGCCGCACTTCTCGTCCTCCTCCGTGTCGGCACCGCCACCGTCGTCGAACTCGCCACCATGCGCGCCACCGGCGAAGTCGAAGCCCTCGAGGCCTTGAGCATCGATCCCGTGCACCTCCTCGTGGTCCCCCGGGTGATCGGTCTGGCCATCTCGGTGTTCTGCCTCACCGTGTATTTTCTCATCGGTACCCTCCTCAGCGGTTACCTGTTCTGCTTCGCCCAGGATGTCCCGCTCCCGCTCGCCGATTACCTCGGCCAGATCGCCCGCGCCCTGACCTGGGCCGATTTCCTGGTCCTGATCCTCAAGAGCGCCGCCTTCGGCGCCACGCTGGCCGTCGTCACCTGTTACCAGGGCCTCTCCCGCCCGCTTCGACTCGAACAGGTCCCCGAAGCCACCACCCGCGCCGTCACCCACAGCCTGGCCTTCTGCCTCGTCCTCGACGTCGCCTTCCTCGTCCTCCGCTCCTTCCTCTGAACCCATGGGCGCCGCATCCCCTTCCCCCACGCCCCTCGTCGAACTCCACGACGTCGATGTCCCGCCTCCGGGCGATCCCGATCAGGTCCTCGTCGGCACCGTCAATTGGACCGTGCTCGAACACGACCGCTGGCTCGTCGCCGGCCCCTCCGGCGCCGGAAAATCCAGCGTCCTCGGCGTCGCCGCCGGCCTGGTCCGCCCGCCCCGCGGCAGCCACCGCCTCTTCGGGGCGAACCTCGCCACCCTCGGCGAACGCGAACGCGTTGCCCACCGCTCCCAGGTCGGCCTGGTCTTCTCCGGGGGCGGTCGCCTCTTCCGCAATCTTACCGTGGCGGAAAACATCGCCCTGCCCCTCGGCTACCATGGCCGGGGCAGCTTCGAACACTGGGTGGCCCGCACCTCCCGCCTGGTGTCGGCCCTGGAACTCACCCCCTTCGCAGGCCGGCTCCCAGGCGAACTGCCCCGCCGCATTGCCCAACGTGTCGCCCTCGCCCGCGCCCTCGCCCTCGAACCCAGACTCCTCATCCTCGATGACCCCGTCAGCGGCCTCGGTCCGGAAGATCGCACCTGGTGGTCTCATCTCCTTCGCGGCAACGCCGACATCCCCATGCCCTCCACCCTGATCCTCGCCTGTTCCGACGCCGAACCCTGGTCCCCTTGGGCCACCCGTCACGCCTTCGTGCAGGACCGCTGCTGGCAGGTCACCGAGAACCCACCCCCGCACCCCCCGCCCGACGGGTCGGCTTCCAATTCTGCAAGCATCCCTTAACCCTCTCCCCATGGCCCTGCAGGACCTCACCCCGCAACTCCGAACCCGCATGACCCGGGTCGAGCGGCTGGTCGGCCTCTTTGTCGCCCTCGCCGCCCTCCTCATGGCCGCCGTCTTCGCCTATTACCTCCGCGATACCGGCAAACGACGCGGGTGGTTCGTCAACAAAATCCCCTACTACTGCTACACCACCGATGCCACCGGCCTCAAAGCCGGTGACCCGGTCCGCCTCCTCGGCCGTGACGTCGGCCGCATCCTTCAGGTCGAGGCCAGCCCCCCCGATCCCTGGTTCATCGAACAAAACTTCAACGTCTTCGTGAAGTTCGAGGTCTGGGAACCCTACTTCGGCTACATCTGGTCCGATTCCCGCGTCCGCGTCGTCTCCGCCGACTTCTTCGGATCCCGCTACATCGAGGTCACCCGCGGCGAAAACGGCCTCGCCACCGTCTGGCACAAACCCCATTTCGAGGATACCGAAATCCTCAGCGACAAGGACGCCGAGGGCAGACCCTGGACCGGTCCCGATGCCCAGGAACCCATCCCCGTGCCCCTCCGTGACTCGAAAAACGGGGTCTGGCTGTTCACCGACGAAACCCCGTCCATCGCCCAGCAGGCCGAACAGATCGTCCGCGCCCTCGCCTCCTCCCTCCCGCCCCTGACTGACCAGGTCGCCGCCGTCCTCGCCCAAACCGTGGCCGCGACCTCGAATGCCAACCTCGCCATCGCCCATCTCCAACCCACCCTCCAGCACGTCCAGGGCATCGCCGGCCGGCTCGAATCCGAAGACGGCGCCGTCGGCCGCATGCTCCTCACCACCAATCTCCAGGCCCAGGTCGATGACGCCCTCGCCGGCATGGACGCCATGCTCGATCAGACCACGTCCCTCCTGCGAACCAGCGAACAGCAGATGCTCGACCTCACCCGCCGCATCGCCATGACCCTCGACAACGTCGCCCTCGTCACCAGCAACCTCAGTCGCCAGGTGGACGCCAACAGCCTCGTCCTCGGCGAGGTATCGTCCCTGGTCACCGGTGCCGATGACACGATCCGCGGCCTTCAACGACACTGGCTCCTCCGTTCCGCCTTCCGCCCGGCCACCAACCCACCTGTCGAGAGCGCCCTGCCCCCCAGCCTCGACCGCCCCTTCCGCTGAGATGAAGCCCCGCCTCCCGTCCTGTCCGGCGATGCCCCCGCCCACACGCCTCCTGGCCAGCCTCCTCGTCGCGTCCCTCACCTTCGGTTGTGCCAGTCGCCCCCCGGAAGAACCGCCTCCGCGTGCCCTCGCCGACGCCGACCGCCTGGCCAGTCAGGCCGCCCAACTGCAGGCCGCCCAAAACTGGCCCGGCGCCGCCGCCTGGTGGCAACGGGCCGCCCTCCAGTTCCAATGGCTCCATCAGCCCATCCCCCTCGCCGTTGCCTGGCACAACGAAGCCGTCTGCCGCCGGGAGCTGGGCCAATGGGAGGACGCCCGCTCCCTCCTCGAAAACGCCGCCTCCCTCAATCAACGGACCGGCCAGACCAACGCCTGGTGGCGCAACCAGCTCGCCCTTGTGCAGTTGGAATCAACCCTGCCCGATGCCTCCCCGATCCCTCGCCTGAATCGCCTCCTGCCCCGGCGCTCCGAACCCGACCCTCCAGCCCAAGCCATTCTGGCTCATGAGGCGGCCCGTTCTCTCCTCGATCAACAGGAGGCCCACGCCGCCCTCCGTGAACTGTCCGAAGCCGAGTCGCTCTTCGCCCGCCTCAACGATGCCCAAGGCCTTGCCGCCGTGCGCCTGACCCAGGCCCGTGCGCTGCTCCAACAGGGCGACCCAGTTGCCTCGGAAGCCGCCTGGCGGGACGCCCTTCGCCGATACCAGGCCCTCGGCAACCTGCCCGGCATCGCCCTGGCCATGGCAGGTCTGGGCACCACCCTCGCCGACACCGAAAACCGCCTCGATGAAGCCGAATGGCTTCTCTCCCAAGCCGTTGAGAATCTGCGGAACCTCGGAATCGAACCCTCCCTCCAAGCCGCCGAGAATCGGTTGCGGCAACTCCAATCCACCCAATCCCGACCCGGCCGATGAACCCGCACCCGACAATAAGTCGAGGCGGGCGCCTCGCGACACCCGCCTCGACTCAACAACCCAAACAACAACACCTAGCGGACTTTGCGGTGTGAAACCCGCGGGACGGGCAGCGAATCCCGCCCCGCGGGCGAACCCAAACAACTCCGAAAACTTCGACGCCTACGATTGAAAGACGTTCAAAGGACATCGAAAAAAAGTTGGGCTCGTACCGCCACCCGGTGAGGATCCACCCCATGCGGATCACCAACCTCAATCCCGCCAGCGATATCGGCGCATCCGCCTGGCTGGTGGAACTCGAGGATCACCGCCTCCTCCTCGACGCCGGCCTCCACCCCAAACGCGAAGGTCGCCTCGCCCTCCCCCTTTACGACCAGATCGATGGCGACGACCTCGACGCCATCGCCATCAGCCATTGTCACCACGATCACGTCGGCTCGCTCCCCGTCGCCATGCGGCGCTTCCCCAAGGCCCACGTGCTCATGACCGAACTGAGCTACTTCATCGTCAGCCGCGTTCTCCACAATTCGGTCAATGTCATGCTCCGCCAGCGCGACGAACTCGGCGTCAAGGACTACCCCCTCTTCACCCACGATGAGGTGGACGAGTTCGAAGCCGTCTTTCAGGGATTCCGCTACAATCGCGAAATTGACTGGGCGGGCCCCACCCGCACCCGCCGCGCCCTCCAATCCCCAACCCTCGAATTCCTCGACGCCGGCCATGCTCTCGGCTCGGCCGGCGTCATGGTCCGTGGAGCCCACCAAACCCTCTTCTATTCCGGGGACGTGTCCTTCCAGGACCAAACCCTCCTCAAAGGTGCCCGCTTCGAAGATGCCAAAGCCGATGTGCTCATCCTCGAAACCACCCGCGGCGGACGCGAAGTCCCGCCGGACTTCAGCCGCGCGGCGGAAATCGAGGCGCTCGCCCAGGCCATCCGCGCCGTCCAGGAACGCAATGGCTCGGTCCTGATACCCGTCTTCGCCCTGGGCCGCTCCCAGGAAATCCTCGCCCTGATCGCCCTCCTCATGGACTCCGGCCGCCTCCCCCGACAGCCAGTCTATATCGGTGGCCTCGGCCGGGTCTTCACCGAAATCTACGATCTCCAGGCCCACCGCACCCACCGCCATCACAGCAACCTCGCCCTCACCGAGGCCCTCGACCTCCAGGTCCTCGGCCGCCGCCAGTGGGAGTCCATGAAACTCGGCGGAGGGCGCCTCTTCGTCCTGACTTCCGGCATGCTCAACCCCAATACCGCCGCCCACGAACTCGCCCTCCGCATGCTCGACGACGAACGCCACGGGATCTTCTTCGTCGGCTACGCCGATCCCGCCACCCCCGCCGGCATCCTCCGCGCCAGCGCCCACGGCGACACCCTCAACCTCGGACCCCAGGACCGCGACGTCACCCGGCGTTGCGAAGTCCGGGAATTCGACCTCACCGCCCACGCCAACCGCGACGAACTCCTCGACTTCGTCGGCACCGTCTCCCCCCGCGTGGTCATTGTCGGCCACGGCGAAGACGACGCCCGGGCCTGGTTCAAGGACGCCCTGGCCCGGCGCCATCCCCGAATCAAGGTGCTGGACCCCGCCCCGGGCGAGTCGGTCGAGGCCTGATCGCCGGATCAATTCGGACGCAGGACTCCCGCGCCAGTTCCGCCAGCGGCCCCGGTTGGAAATCCCGGAACTCCGCGGTCTCCAGCCGGTGCCGGCCCTCCGGAAGCCCCTGCCGTACCAAGTGCCTCAATTCCCGCCCGTTGCCGGACCACCGGCACCCGTTCCAAAACTCGAGCGGCTCGAACTGCGCCTTGTACAACGCCCGCTCCGAATAGCAGGTCCCCAGGTACAGGTGCTCGTATCCCGCCGCCGCAAACTGCGCGACCGCCCGCGCCATCATCCCCATCCCGTAGTGCTTGGTTTCCGGGGTTCGCCGGTAAAAGGCATAGTAATAAAACGCCGCCCTCGGCGGTTCGCAGTACACCAGAGCACTCCCCACCTCCTCCCCGGTCCCCCCCTCGGTGCAATGAAATAGATGACTCACCACCGGCCCCCCCATGAGCCGGTCCAACCGCTCCGGCGTCATGATCCCCACACCCCATTTCCCGGCGGCATATTCCAGCCATCCGGCCCGTCGCTCCGCCGTGTCCCCAAAGGCCCCCTTCTCCACCAACTCGCATCGCCAACCCTCGGTCCGACGCAACACCCGCCGGTTCTCGGAACTGGGAGCCCATCCCTCCAATCCCACCCGGATCTGGCGCACCATGTACCACCGGTCCATCTCCGGTGTCCCCGGCATGAATCCCGACGCCAATGCGTCCGCCGGCGTCTCGCCCGGCTCCAGATAGCCCCACAGCACATACGGGTACAGGTAGTGCCCATAGTCGTGCCCCACCTCGGAACACAACACCTTCATGCACCCCCCCCCTCCAGATACACCCGCGGCAGCCGATGCCGCCAACCCAGCAGGATCTCGTACGGCACACTCCGCTTCAACCGCGCCAACTCATACGGCGTGATCTCCATCCCGCCCTGTCGCCCCATCAGCACCCCCTCATCCCCCACCCCCGCCTCCGGCACCTCCGTCAGATCCACCATCAGCGCATCCATCGTCACCCCCCCAACCACCGGCACATACCGACCCCGAATCAACACCCGCCCCTCGTTCCGCAACCGCGGATACCCATCCCCATACCCCACCGGCATGACCCCGATCCGGCTCCGCCGCGTCGCCGTCCATCGCATGCCATACCCGACGCTGTCGCCCGGATCCACCGGCTGCTCCGCCACCACCCGCGCCTTCACCGTCATCACCGGTTCCAAACCCGCCACCCGCCGACACGAGGCGGACGGATAAACCCCGTGCGCCAGAATCCCCACCCGGACCAGGTCAAAATGCGATTCGGGCAACTCCAGCGCCCCACCCGAATTGGCGTGATGCCGCCGGCACGGAGAAATCCCAGCCTCCCGCAACCGATCCAGGCAGCCCTCAAATCGCCCCGACTGCGTCCGCGCATAGGTCTTGTCCGGCTCGTCGCTCTGCGCGAAATGCCCGAACACCCCCGCAACCTCCAACCGGTCCAGCCTCGCCAGCCGCACACTCCACTGCTCCACCTCGCGCCATGGAAACCCGAACCGGTTCATCCCCGTGTTGATCTTCAGATGAACCGCCACCCGCCGCCCCATGCGCGTGGCCAGTCGGTTCAACGCCTCGGCCGCCGCCACCGACCCGATCGCCGGTTCCAGATCGAGTTCCAGCACGTCGGGCCATTCCTCCTCCAGCCGCTCCCCCATCAATAGGATGGGCGCCCGAATGCCCGCAGCCCGCAATTCCGCCGCCTCGTCCAGAGTGACCACCGCCACCGAATCCCCCCCCGCCCCCAGCACCGTGCGTACCGCCGGCACCGCCCCCAGTCCATAAGCGTCGTCCTTCGCCACATACATGAGACCCACCGCCGCCGGCAGATCGGCCCGAATCAACGCCACGTTCCGCCCCAACCCCGCCAGGTCCACCTCCACCCACGCCGAAACCCTTCTCAATCCCGGTTTCGGGAACTCCTTCCCGGACGCCTCCCTGCACGCGGCGACAATGTCCTGGCTCATGGATGGCCCGGCGGCCACAGCGACCGCCCAATGTCCGTCCGGTAATAGCTCCCCATCGAACGGATCCTCCGGATGTTCTCGTACACACAATCGATCGCCTCCCCCAGGGTCCCCGCCACGGCCGCCACATCGGCAAGACGATGACCCGTCGCCTCCAGCCCCCCATCCTCGCGCCCCGCCACCTCCTGCCACCACACGTCGCATGTGGGCGCTCCCTCGGTCACGACGGGCACCCGCGGCCCGGCCAATTGCGTGAAGGGATACCCGTACCCAGCCAGCGTCAGACTGCACCCGAATCGCGCCTCCGGCCGCCACCGCGGCGCCAACCCAAATCCCTTCGCACACCTCCAAAATGTCTCCACGGGATTCGCCAGCATCCGCCCGATCAACGGGCCGCACGTCACCCCAAGCCGCACGTTGTACTCAATCACGTGCCAGCGGTCGTCATGCAGAATCGCGGTCACCTGGACGGGCCCGCGATACTTCACCTCGCGAAACCAGGGAAGCAGCGGATGCAACAGCTGCCGCGCCAATCCATGGCGATCTTCCGGATCCCTTTCCACCAGGCCCCCCAGAGGCGCCCCCGCCACCATTCCCAGATTCCCATCGAACGCCCGCTTGTACTCCTGGTTCGTCACCAGCGAGTGGATCTCCCCATCGCTGACCAGCGCAATGTGCCCCGCCTCGCGACGACCCAGGTTCTCCTGCAAGAAAATCCCCTCGCTGTCGTCCATCCGCCCCAACCACGCCAGCGTGTCCTCCCAGGTGTCGCAGACCACCGTGTGGATCGGGCTGGTCGGCGAACACAGCGGATTCTTGATCACATACGGCCGTTGCTCCCGCCGCACCAGAACCTCCGCCTCCCCACGTGACCCCACCCGGACCGCCCTCGCAAAGGGAATCCCAGCCTCCTCGCATAGCCGACGCGCATAATCCCGCTCCCGCTCCAATCGCAACCCCTCACCCGTCGGACACAATAGCGCCGGACCCAAAGCCAGAAACTCCTCCGTCCACGACCGCAATGCCCATTCGATCGACATCGGCACAATCAGGTTCGGACGCTCCCGCCGCACCAGGTCGCACGGGTTTGCCACCTCGTCGATCGACCACGTCCTCCCCTCCTGGCGCGGTCCCCAATGCCCATAGTCCCGCGTCAGGTACGCAGCCACCTCCGCTCCGTCCTCCCGCAGGCAACGCAGCAGGCCCTGGGTGAAGGCCCCGATGCCCATGACCCAAGCCCGAATCGGCGTCGGCACAGCCACTTCCATACGTCGCGCACCAACGCTAGAAACCTGTCCACACGCCGGAAAGGTCTTTCGGACGACAGTTGTTCACCAACCGGTTCGCTTGACTCCCAACGCACTCTGCCCGCCCGAACCCAGCGCAATTTCCAGAACCCAATAGACAAAAAAACCGGGCCCCGCAGTCTGAGGGAGACCGCCGGGGCCCGGGGAATGTCGAATCCAAGGTGCAAGTAGGCTGATGGGGATGCCGGAATCGTGTGCACCCGCACAACTCCGGAAATCTGTATTACGTCACTGTCTCAGCCATTTTTTACCGCTTGTCCAAAGAGCACTCGCAAACAACGCGCACAGAGTACCCTTCCCCGCCTGACCGTCAATCGTTTGTTTTTGCACCGCCCAAAGAATTAAGAACCACTGATTCCATCCATCACTCAATACAATATTAATCATCCCCCCCTGTGCGCGTCCTCATGCTCAACGTCCCTCAGCAAAGCCACTCAGCAAAACCAGGCATCATGACGTTGCCGCCCCCCTCGCCCCCCCCGAACCCCAAACTGCAACTGCCCGCGCTGCCCCCTCCGTCACTCCGTCATGGTCAACTAACTATGAGCCTGACTTTCTATATTGTTGTCGTCAACTGTAAATAGACTGGCTTTTTATTTCGAAGCTCCCGGTAAGCCCAAGAATCCTCACGTCTGCAGGCTCGTTCCGGATTCAGGCGGCAGCAGACCCAGGCCTTGACGCCGCCACCCTCCATGCCCTGTCCTCATCCCGTGCCTCCCCTCCGCTTGCCCGCCGGCGCCCCCGCACTCGCCGCCGCTCTTCTTCTTACCACTCCCGTCATCCTCGCCGACATCCGCCTGCCCGGGCTCTTCACCGATCATGCCGTCCTCCAACAGAAATCCCCCATTCCTGTCTGGGGTTGGGCCGAACCCGGCGAATCGGTGGCCGTCGAGTTCCGCGGGCACACCCAACAGGCCATCCCTGCCGCCGATGGACGATGGCACCTGCAACTCCCCCGGCAACGCGCCGGCGGACCCGACACCCTCACCGTCCGCGGCCGCAACCACACCGTCGTCCTGACCAACATCCTGGTGGGCGAGGTCTGGATCTGCAGCGGCCAGTCCAATATGGAATGGCCCATGCACCGCAGCGAAAACCCTCAACCCGCCATCGATGCCGCCACTCATCCGCATATCCGGTTGTTCAAGGTTCCAAAACTCAAGGCCGAGTCGCCCGTGGACGACGTCGCCGCCCGCTGGCAACCCTGCCAACCCGCAACCGTCCGCGACTTCTCGGCGGTGGCCTATTTCTTCGGCGCGGCCCTCGAAGCCGCCCGCGACGTCCCCATCGGCCTGATCCAGACCGCCTGGGGCGGCTCCCCGGCCGAAGTCTGGATCCGCGAAGATGCCATGTGGGAGCATGACGAGTTTCGTCTCGACATCCTGAATCCCCACCTCGCCGCCCGCCGTCGCTTCCAGGACCAACTTGTGGCTTGGGAAGCAGAAACCGCCCGCCTGCGTGCCGAGGACCAATCCCCGTCCCAACCCCGCCCCACTCCCGGATGGCAACCAGCCGAACTCTACAACGGCATGATCCATCCCCTCCTGCCCTATGCCATCGCCGGTGCCATCTGGTACCAGGGCGAGTCCAACGCCAGCCGCGCCGACCAATACGCCCGCCTCTACCCAACACTCATCCGAAACTGGCGCCACGACTGGGCCCAAGGCGACTTCCCGTTCCTCGCGGTCCAACTCGCCCCCTGGGACAGGAACCGCAATCGATCCCTCGACGAAATCACCGCCCACCCCGTGGAAAGCGACTGGGCCGAACTGCGCGAAGCCCAAGGCATCGCCACCCGGGTCCTGCCCCGCGTCGGCCTCGCCGTCATTACCGATGTCGGCGACAAGGACGACATCCATCCCTCCCAAAAGCGCCCGGTCGGAGAACGTCTCGCCCTGGCCGCCCGCTCCATCGCCTACGGCGAACGACTCGTCGCCGGAGGGCCCCTCCTCCGTTCGGCGCGATTCTCACAAGGCCGCGCCCGCATCCGCTTCGACCAGACCGGAACCGGCCTCGAAGTCCGGGGCGAGGGGCTGCAAGGCTTCCAAATCTGCGGTCCTGACCACCAATGGGTCTGGGCCAACGCCCAGGTGACCGGCCGGACGACCGTCGAGGTGTCACACCCGTCCATCCCCCAGCCGGTCGCGGTCCGGTTCGGCTGGGCGGACTTCCCCGTCGTCAATCTCTTCAACCGCGAAGGGCTTCCCGCCTCGCCATTCCGAACCGACGACTTCCCCCTGACCACGGCTCGCAAGCCCTGACGCCAAAAACCGACGTTGCCGGGAGCCGTCGCGTCCCCCTATCCTGCGAAACGCGATGAAGCATCATCTCGACTTCGAGAAGCCGCTCATCGAACTCCAGCTCAAGCTCGAGGAGTTGCGGCGCGCCCAGCAGGCCAATCCCCTCGGCCTCCAACTGGACAACGAAATGCAGGTGATCGAGGCCAAGCTGGCGGAAACCCGCCGCCAGATCTACGCCAACCTCTCCGCCTGGCAGCGTGTCCAGCTCGCCCGCCACCCCCAACGCCCCTACTTCCTCGACTACGCCCGCCTCGCCTTCACCGAGTTCTCCGAACTCCACGGCGATCGGCTCTTCGCCGATGACCACGCCATGGTCGGCGGCTTCGCCCGACTCGGTCCCCACCGCCTGATGCTCATCGGCACCCAAAAGGGCCGCGACACCAAGGAAAACATCCTCCGCAATTTCGGCTCGGCCCACCCCGAGGGCTATCGCAAGGCCCTCCGCCTCATGCGCCTCGCCGACAAATTCCAACTCCCCATCGTCACCCTCATTGACACGGCAGGCGCCTTCCCCGGCGTCGGCGCCGAGGAACGCCACATCGCCGAAGCCATCGCCGTCAACCTCCGCGAAATGATGCGCCTCCGTGTCCCCGTCCTCAGCGCCGTCATCGGCGAAGGCGGCTCCGGGGGGGCCCTCGGCATCGGCGTCGCCGATCGCGTCCTCATCCTCGAAAACGCCTACTACTCGGTCATCAGTCCCGAAGGCTGCGCCGCGATCCTCTGGAAGGACCGCAAGGCCACCCCCCAGGCCGCCGAGGCCCTCCGCATTACCGGACGCGACCTCTTCGAGTTCAAACTGGTGGACGAAGTCATCCCCGAACCCGCCGGAGGCGCCCACCACGACCCCGCCGCCGCCGCTACCGCCCTCAAAGCCACCCTCCTCCGCCACCTCCAGGAACTCCTCGCCCTCCCCGAACCCGAACGCCTCCAGCGCCGCTACCAACGCTTCCGCTCCATCGGTCACCATACCGTCCGCCGCCGCGCCAACCCGCCGGCCCCTGACGAACGATCCTCCCCAGCCACCCCCGCCCCCAATCCGGTCCCCAACGAGGTCCGCTGATGGTCGGGTATCCCCTGCGCTTCCACCCCATCTACCAGCAACGCGTCTGGGGCGGTCATCGTCTCGCCCATCTCTACCATCGTCCCCTCCCGACCCACGAGCCCATCGGCGAATCCTGGGAAATAGCCCATCGCCCCGATGCCACCAGCGTGGTCTCCAACGGCCCCCTCGCCGGCCAGTCGCTCGACGACCTCCTCACCCGGCACCCCCGTGACCTCCTCGGAGACGCCCTTCCCGTCTCCGGCCGCTTTCCCCTTCTCGTCAAAATCCTCGACGCCCGCGACATCCTCTCCCTCCAGGTCCATCCCCCCGCCCACCGCGCCGCGGAACTGGGTGGTGAACCCAAAACCGAACTCTGGTACTTCACCGAGGCCGATCCCGGTGCCGAAATCCTCGTCGGCCTCCGCCGCGGTACCTCCCGCCAGGATTTCGAACGCCGCCTCGCCGACGGTTCCGTCGCCCACTGCTTCCATCGCCTCCCCGTCCGCGCCAGCGACGCCATGTTCCTCCCCAGCGGACGTGTCCACGCCCTCGGCGCCGGTCTCGTCCTCTTCGAAATCCAGGAGAACTCCGACACCACCTTCCGCGTTCACGACTGGAACCGGCCCGGCCTCGACGGCCATCCCCGCCCCCTCCATGTCCGCGAATCCCTTGCCAGTATCGACTTCCAGGACATCGAGCCCTCCCTCCTGCCCCACACCTGGGAGGCCCACGGCCCATGCTCGGTCCGCCACCTGGCCCAACATCCATCCTTCGCCGTCCACGCCCGCAAAGGCCCCGCCGGCGCCCGGGACACCTTCCCCCTCCATCGCTGCACCGTCCTCGGCATCGTCCGTGGAACCATTCAAATCGCAGCCGCCACCCCGCTCCCCGTAACGGAACATCTCCATCCCGGTGACTTCTGCCTCCTCCCCGCCTGCCTCCGCCAGGCCCGCCTCGAAGTCGTCTCAGACGCCGAATGGCTGATCGCTACCCCCGGAGGAAACGCCCCTTCCCCCGGCCCCTGATGACCCCATGAACCCCCGGCACCCCCCTCAAGCCGGTGGCCGCCGTGTCCGCCGTAGCTGGCTCCACCGGCGCCTCAGCCGGTTCCAACTGTTCCGGATCCTCCGGCACGACCGCCTGTTCCTCGTCCTCTTCTCCGGCATGGCGCTCATCGCCCTCCTCGTCGCCCTCGGAGTCCCCCGCATCTGGCGCACCACGCCACACGACTTTTCCGGGCCGTTGATCCGGGTCAGCGGGATCGATCTCCTCCAGGTGAAGTCCCTCTCCCGCGCCGCGCAACGAGCCTCCCGCGCCCACCGCCCTGCCGAGGCCCTCTACGCCTGGCGCAGCGCCCTCGCCAATAACTTCGCCGATGTCCGTACCCATCGCGCCCTGCTCGCCTTCCTCCACGACCAACCCCGCACAGAGGTCAGCGACCCCGTCCTCGCCCTGGTCAGCGTCTCCTGGCTCATGGCCCTCACCCACACCAACCGTGCCGACGTCCCCCTCGCCGCCGATATCCTCGAAAAGTTCGGACGTCCCCACCTCGCCCTCCACCTGACCGAACCCCTGGCGGACCTCGACGATGCCGTCGCCCGCGCCCACGCCCGTTCCCTCCTCGCCGCCGGCCGCTACCGCGCCTTCGACACCTTCTGGGAACGCCACGGCCACTCATGGACTTCCGATCCCGTCATGACCCTCTACCGGGACGCGGGACTGGCCGTCACCGACACCACCTCCACCGGCCTCTCCTCCCTCGATCGCCTCCGGCACGCCGTGTCCCAGCCCGGGCCCATCGGAATCCGCGCGGCCCGCCTCCTCTCCCGCGTCGCCGTCCAGCGCCGTTCCGTGCCCGATTTCGAACGCGCTCTCGTTCGGCTCGATGCCGACGGTGCCGCCTCCGTCGCCGATCATGCCGACCTTTGGCGCGCCCTCGCCGCCGAAGACCGCGCCCCTGAAGCCCGCCATCGCGCCCGGGATTACGCCGCCCCCCTGCCCCGCGATGCAACGGTCGCC
Organism: Verrucomicrobiia bacterium; assembly: GCA_019634625.1. Taxonomy (NCBI): domain Bacteria; kingdom Pseudomonadati; phylum Verrucomicrobiota; class Verrucomicrobiia; species Verrucomicrobiia bacterium. The sequence continues at coordinate 32,342 of JAHCBA010000040.1, read as the reverse complement.
CTCCACTACCTCGAAACCCTCACCTCGCTGGACCTCGACGACATGGCCCTCGCCTTCCTCGAACGCCACGCCACCCGCTACGGCCTCGCCAGCGGAATTTGGAAACTCCACTTTGACCTCCTCGCCAGGGCCGGACGCTGGAACGACCTGCGGCGTCTGGCCACCGACCTGCACAGTCGCAGCAGCCGCAACGACCCCGTCTTCCCCGAAGTCGTCTGGGCCGAATATCGCGTCGCCCATGCCGAAGGACGCAGTGCCGAGGCGGATACCCTCGCCCGGGAAATTGCCCATCTCCCCGCACCAACCGTCGAAGCCGCCACCCGCTTCGCCTCCGGCCTCCGCGCCCACCACCGCGCCACCTGGGGACTCCAGCTTCTCCGCAACAACGAAACCGCCTTTGCGGACGAGGCGGAGTTCTGGACCGAACTCTTCGCCCTCGCCTACGAGGTCAAGGACGTGGCCGAACTCACCCGTGCCGTCGAAGGCCTCCTCCGTGTCCAGCCCGGAAGCGACCTCTGGACCAACAACCGCGCCGCCCTGCTCCTCATCACCGGCGAAAACCCGGCCGAAGCCCTCCAGCTCACCTTCAACGCCCTCAGCCGACGCCCCCACGCCGTCGGACTTTCCATCAACCACGCCCTTGCCCTCGTCCGCAATGGACGCGCCGCCGAAGCCGAAACCCGGCTGCAACGCATCCCGGCTTCCCGCCTCACCGGTCCCGCCGCCGCCAACTACCACCTCGCCTGGGTCGAGGTCCATCAGGCCCTCGGCCGCGCTCCGGAGGCCGCCGGCGCCGCCCGGCACATCGACCCCTCCCACCTCCTGCCACCCCAGATCCAGCGGCTGGAATCCCTCCTCCCCACCCCCGACCCCTCCCCCATCCGCTGACCGCCATGCCCTTCCAAGCCCGCCATTTCCTCCTCCGATGGGGCATCACGGCGCTCGCCGTCCTCGTCGCCACCCAGATCGTTCCCGGCCTCGAATGCCGTTCCTGGACCGGTCTCGCCGTGGCCGCCCTCCTCCTCGGATTCCTCAATGCCTTCGTCCGCCCCCTCCTCACCCTCCTCAGCCTCCCACTGGTCGTCCTCACCCTCGGCCTCTTCCTCTGGGTCATCAACGCCGCCCTCCTCGCCTTCGTCGGCTGGCTCGTCAAACCCTTCCTCGTCGCCTCCTTCTGGTCCGCCCTCGGCGGCGCCGCCGTCATCAGCATCGTGACCTGGCTCGTGGGGGGCGTACTCGGTCTCGATGCCTCCGACCGTCGCCCCCCACCCCCACGCCGACGCGGCCCCCCCGGCAGCGGCCCCGTCATCGACGTCTGATCCCCCTCCCTCAACTCAACCCGCCCGGAACCCCTCGACCCCCCCCCCGACCTTCCGGTAACTCGCCCGCCGCGTGGCAATCCCCCGCGCCAGAAACTCCCGCTCGAAATCCGTCGTCACCGCCACCAACCCCTCCGGCGTCGGCACTTCCTCGAACATCCCCCTGCCCCCCTCCCCCTCAAACACCTCCCGCATCCGCTCGAAGTACGCCCCATCATCCGTCCTCAAATGGACGACCCCGCCCGCCTTCAACACCCGGTTCGCCAGCCCCGGAAATCCCTCGTTGATCAGCCGGTTCTTGTGATGCCGCCGCTTGGGCCACGGATCCGGGAAATACACATGCACCGCCTCCGCACTCTCCGGCGGCAGCAGATACTCCAGCGCATACGCCGCCTCGATCCGCAGCCCCCGAAGATTCCCCAGCCCCGCCCGGCGCCCCTGCCGGTCCAGCTTCCGGATGCGGCCCAGCAGGCGCTCGATCCCGATGAAGTTCCGCTCCGGATGCGCCGTCGCCCACGCCAGTAGAAACGAGCCGTCCCCGCTCCCCAATTCCACCTCCAACGGCCGCGGCACCCCAAACATCGCCCCCATCTCCAACGGGGCAAACCACGTCGCCGGACGGTAGATCAGGGAATCCTCCGCCGGAGGGGCGGCCACCTCGGGAGAGGGCACTTCAGGATGCGATGTCGCGGTCACCATGCGACACGAAGAGTGCGGCAGCCGCCGTGTACCCATGGAGAAAATTCCGCCCCCCCACCGGACCGATCTCGCCGTTGCCGAAGAATCCCGCCAACGGCACCTCCCCGCCCAACCCCCGATGCACCGCCCCTGCATCATGGTCCGGTCGCCCAAACAATTGCGCACCCCGTCCCGCGCAACTGCACAGGCACGCCGCATGCACCTCCCGCCCCGCCAGTCGCCGCCGCACCCCCTCGATCAACTCCACCAGATCCTCGTCCGCCGCCCCACCGTCCCGAAACTGAAACTGCAGCGTCTGCCCGATCCGCACCCGGGCCCCCACCGCCACCACCCCCGAATTCGGATCCGCCGCCAGAAGATTGCGCACCAGGAAATCCCCGCGCCGATGCTCCTCCTGATACTCGTTCACCGCCAACCCCACGAAGATGTTGCCCCTCGCCCGCTCCTTGTCCCGCGCCGGTAGCCCGTCGAACGTCTCCTGCAAGACCGTCAACGCCGGAAGATTCCCAATCTGGTGAATCAGGTTCTGCTCCGCCCCGGTCACGGTCCACGGCTTCCCGATCGGTCGGCACCCCTGCGAGACGATCGCCTCGATCCCCACCTCGCCTCCCACCGACACCACCACCGCCCCCTCCGTCAACACTCGCTGGTTCAAATACAGTTGCGTCTGCGTCACCCCGGCCCCCGCCCCGGCCAGCCCACCCACCATCGGCACCCCGGGAAATGCCTCGTTCCACTGCCGCAGCCACGATTCCGCATCGAGACTGTACGGATCCCCAAAAGCCAGCCACCCCCCCGTCTCGTCCACACCCGTCCCCAACCGTTCCCGCCACCCCTCAGGCTCCAGTCCCGCCTCCACATCCCCCGCGGTCACATGCGCCCCCACCAACCGCGCCCCGGGCAATCGCAGCAGCGCAAACGCCAGCGCCGGTCCCTCCTCCACCTCCTCCCCGTTCCCCAACACCCCAAGCCCGCTGCAACCCGCCAGCAACCGCGCCCGCCCATGCACCTGCACCATCTCCACAATTTCCCCCGACTGCCCCATCAAGTCCGCACTCACATACACCAGCGCCAGATCGCACCGCTCCTCCGCCAACAAAGCCCGCGCCCCCTCGATCCGCTCCCGCAAAGCCCCCTCGTCAAAAGGCCCCTTCACCACATCCGCAATGGACCGCTGTCGCTCGCTCATGATGCCCTCCACGGTAGGCGCTGCCGCCCACCCCGTAAATCGGCGCCTGCCCCTCCCTCCCCTTGCTCATCCAAACCCACCGCCCCAAGAACCAACTTAAACTTCGTGCATATGCACGATGATTCAGTCGATTTTGCCTCCCCCCCCTCCCCGGCCAGGCAACCCCGGCTCACCACGGAATGGCCCTAAACTGCGTGCACATGCACGCAGTTTAGGGCCATTTTCGCGCCCGGTCCGGCAGTTCCCCCGCCATCGACGGGGCGAAATCTCTCTCCCCCCCCTCCTTCCGCCCCTTGCTTGCCCCCCTGATTCCCTCCCCGCATCCTCACGCCCATGATGCCCTTCCGCCTCCCTCTTCTCCGGGCCCTTCCTCCCCTCGCCGCTTCCGTCGCCCTCAGCGCCGCCGATTTCCCCCTCAATGGTCACCAATTTACCCTGCCCCACGGGTTCTCCATCGAACTCGCCGCCGGACCCAACCTCGTGGCCCGCCCCGTCTCCGCCAGCTTCGACCCCGAGGGCCGCCTCTATGTCACCGAATCCTCCGGCTCCAACCTGCCCCCGTCCGAACAACTCAAAGATCCCCGCAGCCGCCTCCTGCGGCTCGAAGATACCAACGGCGACGGCCGCTTCGACCGCACCTCGGTCTTCGCCGACCGCATCATGTTCCCGCAGGGCTGCCTCTGGCACAATGGCTCGGTCTACGTCGCCGGCCCTCCCAGCATCTGGCGCTTCACCGACACCAACGGCGACGGCGTCGCCGATCGCCGCGAGGAATGGTACCAGGGCCAGGTCCTCACCGGCTGCGCCAACGATGTTCACGGCCCCTACCTCGGCCCCGAGGGCATGCTCTACTGGACCAAGGGCGCATTCGCCCGACTCGACCTCCAGGACCATCGCGGCCGCCCCATCCGAGACCGCGCCGCCCACATCTTCCGTGCCCACCCCGATGGTTCAGGACTCGAAGTCGTGCTCTCCGGCGGCATGGACAATCCGGTCCAGGTCGCCTTCACCTCCGAGGGCGAACCCATCCTCATCAGCACCTTCATCGACCTGAGCCAGCCCGGCCGTCGCGACGGCCTCGCCCACGCCGTCTATGGCGGCGTCTTCGGAAAGGCCAACGACGCCGTCGAGGAACCCGTCGTCCTCCGCACTGGCGATCTCCTACCCGCCATGACCCACTTTGGCCCCGCCGCCGCCTGCGCCCTCACCCGCTACGAGGGCGACGCCTTCGGCCCGGCCTATCGCGACAACCTCTTCGCCACCCTCTTCAACCTCCGCAAAGTCACCCGTCATGTCCTTCAGCCCCACGGCTCGACCTACACCACCGAAGACAGCGACTTCCTGACTTCGAATCACCCGGACTTCCGCCCCACCGATGTCCTCCAGGACGCCGACGGCTCCCTCCTCGTCGTCGATACCGGCGGCTGGTACAAGCTCTGTTGCCCCAGCTCCCAACTCGCCAAATCCGATGTCCTCGGGGCCATCTATCGCATCCGGGCCCATCGCCCTGACGCCTCCCCCGAACTCCCCTTCCCCACGCCATCCGACCGGGCCGCCGCCTTCGCCCGTCTCGTTCAACCCCCTTCCTTCGCTCCCAATTCCGAAATCGCGGCCCTGAAGCGCCTCGCCCTCCGCGCTCAACCCGATGACGCCCCCCGCTTCCGCCAGACCCTCGCCCGTGAAATCCCCAGGGCCACGGCGTCCTCCGATGCCGCCCGTCTGGCCCGCGTCGCCGCCGAGGGCCTCGGGCGCATGGGCGACCGGAATGCCGTTCCAATCCTCATCGAGGCCATCACCCGGCTCGGCACTGCCGATCGCTTCCTCGAACACAGCCTCCTCTACGCCCTCATCGAGATCGCTGATGCCCCCGCCTTGCGCCCCTTCCTGAATGCCGCCAACCCGCTCGCCCAACGCGCCGCCCTCCTGTCCTTGGAACAAATCCCCGCGAGCGGACTTCTCCCCTCCGACGTCCTCCCTGCGTTGGTCGCCGCCTCCGATCCCCTTCGCATCACCGCCCGTTGGGTCGCCCGACGCCACCCTGAATGGAGCCCCCAACTCGCAGCCTTCGTGGACAGGGAACTGGATCGCACCGACCTCGATCCAGCGGAGCGCGAACGCCGAACTTCCCTCCTCCCGCTCGTTGTCTCCAGCCCGGAAGGACAACGCCTCATCGCCGGCCTCCTTGCCGACGACCGCGTGCTGCCGGCCACCCGCGGGGCCGCCCTGCATGCCGTCGCCAACGCCCGCCTGAAGGAACCCCCCGCATCCTGGATCGAGGCCATCGCCTCCGCCCTCCACCATTCCGACAGCCCTGACACCGTGCGCCAGGCCGCCGTCCACGCGGCCCGCAGCCTGACCCTCCCACGGGAAGGCGCCCCCCGACTCACCGAAGCCCTCCGTTCCCTGGTCCGCCACCCCGCCCTCCCCGTCTCCCTCCGCCTGGACGCCCTCGCCGCCCTCCCCCCGGCCGCGACCCTTGGCGAGACCGAGTTTGCCGTCTTGAACAACTCCCTCGCCCCGGATCGACCTGCCACAGAACGCCTCGCCGCAGCCACTGCCCTCGCCCGCCTTGGCACGTCTGCCGAGCAGCGCAACCTCCTCATTCCCGCGGTCGCCCAGGTCGGGCCCCTCGAACTCCCCCGCCTCCTCGCCGCCTTTGCCCCCGGAGGCGATCTGCTCCTCGGCCGTTCCCTGCTGACCGCCCTGTCCAACTCCAAGGCCCTGCGCTCCCTCCGTCCCGAAGATCTTCAACCCCACCTCGCCCGTTTCCCCGATGCCATCCGCCTCGAAGCCGAAACCCTCCTCACCACCCATCGCTTCGACGCCTCCGAAGACTCCCTGCGTCTCGACACCCTCCTCGCCGAAATCCAGTCTCTCGCTGGCGACATCCGGCGCGGTCAGGCGATCTTCAACAGTCCCCAGGCCGCCTGCGCCGCCTGCCATCGACTCGGCTACCTCGGCGGCGACCTCGGCCCCGACCTCACCTCCATCGGCACCGTCCGGACAGACCGCGACCTCCTCGAAGCCGTCCTCTTTCCCAGTGCCAGTTTCGTCCGCAGCTATGAACCCTGGCTCGCGGTGGACGCTCGCGGCGAAATGCACTCCGGGGTCCTGCGGCGCGAAACCGCCGACGAAATCGTCCTCGGCATCGGTCCCGGCGCAGATGTCCGCATTCCCCGGTCCGAACTCGCCGAATTGACGCCTTCCCCCGTCAGCACGATGCCTTCAGGGCTCGATGAACAACTCACCCGCCAGGAACTCGCCGACCTCCTGGCCTTCCTGAAGAACACCCGCTGGGGCGTCAACTGAACCCTCCCATCCGCCTACCCCTGCACCAGCCACCAGCCCCATCCCACCTGTCCCACCACCACCCCCAAAAACACGCTCCAGAACAGCCCTTCCCAAAGGTTCACCGAACGTCGTCGCGCCGGCGCCAGACTTACCCGCACCCGGAAGGCCCCCACCATCAACTCGTCCCCGTTGCGAACCCGATGCCTTTCTGACGGCCGCCCCTCAACCATCACCACCGCCCCTTCCTGGCACCGCGCCACCAGGCCCTCCCCCCGGTCCATCTCGAATCCCACATGACGGTCCCAGACTCCAGCCCCGTCCATTCGCAGGTCCACCTGCACCCCCCGCCCTATAACAAACGGGTCCCGCGTCATCGGAACCCAACGCTCCGCAACACCAGGACCCGTCACCGTCAATCCAAACACCGGCCACCGGCGTGACATTCACGCCTCCCCTGTGGGAACCGTTTCGCCATTCGCCATTCGCCGATGCATGCTCAACCCCCGAATGGACTGCGTCGCGGCACGTAGATCCTGTCGCCCGGAAACACCGGCAGATCCAGTTGTGCGTTGTCCTTCGCCCGGTCCCCGTGGATCACGAACTTCTCCCCGGTGCGCCGCACCAACTCGATCCGGCGCCGTGCCGCGAAGTCCGTAAACCCCCCCGCTGAGGCGATCGCCTGCAGCACCGTCAACTGTCCCGCGTAGGGCAGTCGGCCCGGCCCACGAACCTCCCCGTCCACGAAGAACACGCGATACTCCGACCTCACCGTCACGGTCAACTGCCGGTAGTAACGCGGCACGAAGGCCTCGTGGATCTCCCGCTGCAACTGACCGTCCGTCTTCCCTTCGGCCACAATCGCCCCCACCAGCGGCAGCGAAATGGTCCCGTCGTCCTTGATCCGTTCCTCAATGTCCGTCGGGGGCGAGGCACTCCCCGAGAATCGCACCTCGACCATGTCCCCCTTCCGCAAGGTGTCCGTGAAGACTTCCGTATTCCCTGTCCGGGCCCCCTGTCGCGCCCCGCCGGTCGTCCCGGTCCCCGGTTGCCCGCACCCGGCCAGCCAGACGGCCAATCCCACGACCGCCAGACGCCCCGCCCAATCCATCGATGCCTTCGCTTGTTTCCGCCACATACCAGATCGTCCCTCAATACTTCTTCTTCAGCTCGATCCTCGAGCCGTCGCCCGAGCCGTTTTTCTTCGTCTCGTCCTCTCCCGAGCCCTCGTCCTTGTTCCGGCTCTGGTAGTAGTCGTAGTAGTACCCGCTGTAGTAGTAGTAGTTCTCGTCCTGCGACATGTTGATGTTGTTGAGGACAATCCCCACCAGGTACCCGCCCACCTTGGACACCATCTGCTTCGCGCGGATGGTCATCGCCTGGGGATACTTCCGGTACTGGATCACTTGCAGCGAAATATCCACCTCGCTGGCCAGCACCACCGCGTCGCTCACCCCCATGATCGGCGGCGAATCGAAGAACACGAAATCGTACCGGCGCTTCACCTCCGCAATCAGATCCTTCATCTGCTGCGAACTCAGAATGCCCATCGAACTGCTCGGCAGCTTGCCGCTCGGCAGAAAGTCCAGCGTCGGCAACGTGCTCGTCTGAATGACTTCCTCAAGCTTCTTCTGCCCAAGCAGGCAGTTCGTGATGCCCACCGAATTCGACACCTTGAAGAACCTGTGCATGCTCGGCCGCCGAAGATCGGAGTCGATCACCAGCACCCGGTGCCCGTTCTGCGCGAACACCACCGCCAGGTTGAACAGCGTCGTCGATTTCCCTTCGCCCGCGCCGCCGCTGACAATGGTGATGGTGTTGAAGGTCTCGTCCTTCCTCGTGAAAAGCACGTTGGTCCGCAACACCCGGTAAGCCTCCGCATGCGGGCTGTCCGGCCCCTCCTCCAGCAGCGACCCCACATTCTGTGGAATCACCCCCAGCACCGGCGCCTGCAATGCCCGTTCCACGTCGTCGATGGTCTTCACCGACGTGTCCAGATACTCGATGAAGAACGCCAGACCAATGCCCACCACCAAGCCCACAATCACCCCGAAGGCAATATTCAGCGGGATGTTCGGCTTCACCGGCTTCAACCCCTCCTCCGCATGGTCGATGATCGTTACCAGCGACTGACGCGGCACCGCCCGGTCGAACGTCTCCGACGCCAGTTTCCGGCTGAGCACGTCCAGCATCAGCTTCTCGTTCTCCAGCTTGCGCTTCTTCAGGAAATACTCCCGGTAATCCTTGGCCCGCCGCAAATCCTCCTGCTTGGCCTGCAACACGATGCCTTCAAGGGCCGCCAATTCATTCTGATAGGCCGACAATTGCGCCTCGTACCCGATCAGGACTCCCTCGATCCGTGCCTCGATCTCCCGGTCCAATTGCTCCAACAACCGGGACACCCGCACCACGTCCGGATGGTTGTCCGCCAAGGTCGTGGTCAGCGCCACCAACTGCTGCCGCGCCTGGCTCTCCTGCTGCAACAGCTCGATCAATTGAATCTCGTTCGGAGTCACCGTCGGCAGCGCATGTCGCAGCTTCGCCGGATCCAGACTCTTCAGCTTGTCGAGCGTGGACTGCACCCGCACCAGCATCCGCATGCTGTCCATGCGCAACCCCTCGGTCTTGCGCACCGCCTCCTGTTCCATCGTCCCGGAACTCCAGGCGTCGAGCATCATGTCGGTGATCTGGTGCCGCTCCCGCAATTCATCCAGCTCCTCCTGCTCCCGTTCCACCGAACCCCGCTTCTCCTCCAAGGTCTTCTGGATCGTCGCAATCCCGCGGTCCGACATCTCCTGCCGCTCGCTCAACCGCGTGTTCCGGTACACCTGCGCAATCTTGTTCGCGATCTGCGCCGCCTCGGCCTTGTTCCGGCTGTACACCCGGATCTCGATCAGGGTGGTGTTCCGGTACTGACGCACATCGATCTTGTTCCGCAGAATCTCGAACGTCTCCTGCGTCCTCAACGTCCCCGAACTCAAATAGTCCTTCGACCATTTCTGGTTCAGGTCCAGATCCTCGATCACCTGGTACAGGTTGGTCTTCGACTGGATCACCTCGAACTCGGTCTGCAGGAAGAACGGATCGGGCGGCCCGGACGGCATGATCTGTCCCAACAACGGTATGTCCGCCGTGTCCTTCTCGACCTTGATCCGTGTCCAGCTCATGAACGTCTCCGGCAGCATATAGGTCACGACCGTGGTCGTGATCACCACCAGGAGGAACACGGCGATAATGACGGTCTTCCGAATCCGGATGATCCGCCAGTAATCGAGAAAGTGAAGCTTCGCCTCGGCCGGCTCGGGCGCCTTGAAGTTATCCATAAAAAAAGAGAGAGGCTAGACGTGGCATCCAGCCTCCCTCCGACAACACGTCAAATCAAGCAACGATCTCGCCCGGATCAAAACTGTCCGCGCAAGCCCAGAAACACCCGGTTGCGGGTGAACGTTCGCGACGCGAAATCCGAGTCCAGCCGGTCGTAGTTGTATCCCGTCTCCACCGCCAGGTAACGGTTGATGTCGTACGACAAGCTGATGCCTGCCACGTACAGATTCTCGTCCACCCCGTCCGATGCGCCACCGCTGAACTCGCCCATCTGGATCTGCCCCGACGCCCGTGCCGTCAGGCTCTCCGTCAGCTTGTGGTTCACCAACCCGTAGAACGTCACCGCCTCCTGATCCAGTGCGGTCACCACGTCGGTCCGGTTGCGCCCATACTTGGCTCCCGCCCGGAAATAGCTCCCCTCGAGATACTCAAACGTGGTGCTCACATCCGCAAACGGATTCCAGTCGTCCTGCTTCGGCACCAGATTGTCGTAATGCACGTTCTGCGCACCGCCCCGCAGCGAAACAAAGCAGTTCGGCGACACCGTGTAGTCCGCACCGCCCACGATGTAGTGCGAGTAGCTGTTGCGCGCGTCGGACATCAAACCAGGCGCAATGAACTGATCCCCGGTGAAGTTCACGTCCTCGTACCAGTACCCCAGAATGCCCGCCAGAGTCGGCGTCAACGTCCATCGCGTCTCCGCCCGGAACAGGTGCTCCAATCGGTCCAACAGCGCGCCATAGCTCCCCGGGCCGTCCTCCTCGTAGCTGTACCAGGTATTCTGGTAGCCCAACTCCAACCCGATCAACGAGTTCAACTGCCCCACATACCGCCCGTCCACCACGTTCCGGATGTTGCTCCCGTCCGAACGCAGCGGAGAGGTGATCGGACCGCCCTGATCCAGCAGCGTGCCTTCGCTGGTGTACGTGAACGTCTCGTTCAACCGCAGCACATGGCTCGGGTTGAGCTGATACTCGCCCGCCAGATCCGCGATGAACGTGTGATCCCAGTTGTCGTCTCTCCGGTCCTCAAACCAGCGGCCCGAGTACAACAGCGAGAGCTTCACGATGTACTGCTCCCCCTTGTGACCCACATCCAGGCCAGGGCGCACCTCGATTCCGAGGCTGTCGCGCTCGCCCCCCTTCGGCGCCGTCAGGTAATTGTCGTCGTAAAACCCGCGAAGCGCCGCGCTTACCGTCCACCACTTCGATTCATCGACGGTGACGGTTTGAGCCGCGCAGGTCGTCTGAAAACCAACGACGGCCGCTGCCGCCATGCCCGCTGACGAGAGGATGTTCTTCATAAATGGCTGGAAACTTGTCAGTTAACCCGAGTTAGAGTCGCTGAAAAGTGCGTCTTCTCTAAGCCGCCGGCCCGCGAGTGTCAACCCATTTCCTCCCCGTATCCTGTTCAGCCCCCGCACAGGCCTCCAACCAGCCGCATACTTCCGGCAAAACCCGCTTCCACCGGTACTCCCCGGACCGCCGCCACGCCGCCTCCCGCAGCCCCTCATACCGCCCAGCCCCGCCCATCGCCCATGCCACCCCGTCCGCCATCGCCTCCGGTGTTTCCCCCCGGCAGACCACCCCGGTCACCCCGTCCACCGTCGAGTCCACCAACCCGTCCACCGGGTACACCACCGCCGGTGTGCCCATCGCGTTCGCCTCCATCACGTTCAATCCCCAGCCTTCCCGTACCGACGGATGCACCAGAAGGTGCGCGCGCTGCAGCCAGTCCAGCTTTCCCGCCTCGGACTGATACCCCACAAACCGTACCGCCCCCTCCAGCCCCATCCCGGTCGCCATCGCCCTCAGTCTTCCCGCCATCATTCCGCCCCCGACCACCGTCAGTTCCGCCGGAAATCCGCGCCCCCGCAGCAAAGCCACCACCTGGATGGCGTGCTCCACCCGCTTGTTCGGCGCCAACCGCGACACCGCCACCAGGCGCCACGGCAATTCCACCCGCTTCACCGGCAATTCCCCCAGCGGCTCCACATCCAACCCGTTCGGCTGAACAGTAATCTCCCTCACCCCATGCCGCTGCAAGGCCCGCCGCGTGGACTCCGACGGCACCCAGAACGGTACCCGCCCGTACAACCGATGCGTCCATCGCTCCTGCCATCGCCCCAGGGCGCCCTTCGGCCACCGGTAAAACGCGTCCCAGATCGGCCCCAGCACCTCGTGGATGTACGCCAGACATCGCGTCCCACACCACCACGGGGCAAACCACGGCAGCCCGTGATGCTGGTCGATCACCAGGTCGTACCGCGGCTGCCGTCGCACCCATCGTATCGCCCCCACAATCGCCGTCCCAACCCCTCCCCCCCGCCGGACTCGAATCCCGTCGATCCACTCCTCTTCCGCCCCACCCGGAAACGCGAACGTGTACCAGTCCACCGCGTGCCCCCGCTCCACCAATCCGCGCATGAAGGCCAGCGTCACCCGCTCCGCGCCGCCCGCCAGCGGATTCCGCGGATCCCGCCAGTTCAACATCAAGTATCGCATACCCGCCTGATCGCCCCTCTCCCCGTCTGCCCTTCCCATCGGCCCCTTATCGCCCGCCCCCATCCCTCGTTGCCATGGGCCGCCCCGCACCCTCCACCTGCGCCCGCAGGCTGGCCAGATCGTGATACCCCACCGCGACGTGCCGGATGATCCCCTCCCGGTCCAGGAAGAACGTGGTCGGAATCGCCCGCACTTCCGAAAACGGAGCCGGCAACCCCGCCCCATCCGCCGACGCCACCGGATACGGGATCTTTCGCGTCCGGACAAACGTCTCCAATGCCGATTCATCCTCCCCGCTGATCCCCAAAATCACCAACTCCCCCTCCCCATACTCCTCGTGCAGCCGGATGAAATGCGGAATCTCCTTCACGCACGGCGGACACCACGTGGCCCAGAAATCCAAAATCACCCGGCGCCCCTTCAGACTCTCCAATCGCATCGTCCGCCCATCCAGGGTCGTCACCTCGAAGTCCGGCGCCACCCTGCCGTGCCACGCTTCGAATCCCGAGGCCCCCAATGACCGGATCCCCGCGATCTGCGACCCCATCCCCGCAAACAGCAACGCAAACGCCAAACCCAGCCCAACCGCCAGCCCCGAGGTCGTCACCCCGGCCCAGCCCAACCCGCGCGGCCCCGTGCCCCGCCGCAGATGCACCCCGCCGGCAACCAACCCCGCCACCCCGAACACCGCCCCCACCACAATCACACTCGTCACCATCCCCAGCACCCCCAACCCCAACGACACCAAAGCCAGCACCGGCAGTCGCCCGCCCCCCGCCACGGACTCCCCCCCCGCCCTGCCCGATGGATTCGCACTCATGCGCCCACTCTACCCGGCCATCCAACCCGGCACCAGCCGCCAGCGCGAACTCACCGGCGGTACGACAGCAACGTCACCGCCGCATACGCCCCCAACAACACCCAGCCCGTCCATTTCCGCAGCCGATCCCCGGACAGTATCGCCGACACCCGGAACACCAACAGGATCCCCAGCATCGCCGGAAACAGCAGCACGAAGAACCGCGGCTCCGCCTCCAGTCCCCCGCGCGTCACCGCCGCCGCCGTCCCCGCCACAAACAACACGTTCAGAATGTCCGCCCCAATCACATTCCCCAGAGCCAGGGCGCCATGCCCCTTGCGCACCGATGTCAATACCGTCACCAGTTCCGGCAACGACGTCCCAAACGCCACCAGCGTCGCCCCAATCACGCTCCTCGGCACATGCAGCCTCTCGGCAAACTCCTCCACCGACGGAATCAGCACCTTCGAGGACAACACCACCAGTCCAATCCCCACCCCGAGCTTCACCAGCACCCAACCGCTGCGCCCCGAATCGACATCCGGCACCTCCGTGTCCCCGGACTGCCGCGCCCACTGGATCGTCTTTCCGATATACAACACCAGCAGCAGCACCAGCAGCCATCCCCCCCACTGCGGCAGTCTCCCCCCTGTCTCGAACACGGTCGCCGGAGAACTCCACGGCATGCACAAGGCGATCAGCAGCAATCCCGCCCCCAACTGTATCCAGCTCTGCCGCTCCAGAATGCCCCGCTCCAGCGGTATCGTCCCCAGCAGCACCCCAAGCCCAAGGATCAGCCCGGTGTCGCAGATGATCGATCCCACCGCGTTCCCCAGCGCCAGATCCGGACGTCCCCCCAGGGCCGCCGCCACCGACACCGCGGTCTCCGGCAACGTGGTGCCCAGACTGACAATCGTGGCCCCGACCACCAGCGTCGGCACCCCCCACCGGATCGACAGTGTCACCGCCTCCTCCACCAGCAGATCCGCCCCCTTGGCCAGGACAAACAACATGGCCACGATCACCAGAAGCAAGCCCCACAAAGGCAGCATCTCCATCCAGGATTCCAGCAGAGTTTCCAGCATGACGAAAAACCGGGCCGCAACTTCTCCAACGCCCCGCCGAGCGCAAGCCCAATCGGACGGTCCATCTCCCCGGACTTCACATCGCCGTCGCCGACCTGCTCGGCTGAACCCAGTCAACGTCCCCCCTCAAAGCCCCAGCGCCACCAACCCCACCCGCAGCGGTTCCAGCAGCACCGCCGGCAGGCAACCGGCCGCCACCACCCCCGTCGCCGCCGCCCCTACGGTCCAACGTTCCACCCCGCCTCCCGCCATACCCTCCCACCCGGCCGTCCCCGGCTCGCTGACGAAGACCTCCTTCAACAGCCGCAGGTAGTAGTAAAACGACACGCACGTGGTCGCCGCGCCCAGCGCCACCAGCCACAGCAGCCCCATGCCGCCGTCCCCACCCCCAAGGGCCGTCGCGAACAGGTAGAACTTCCCGAAGAATCCCACCAGCGGAGGAATCCCCGCCAGCGAAAGCACGAACACCGCCAGGCACAACGCCAGCCCCGGTGCCCTCCGGGCCAGACCCGCGAAGTGCCCGAATTCCGAACCGCCCGCCGCCTTCTCCACCAACCCCACCACGCCAAACGCCCCGAGCGTGGTCAGCGCGTAGGTGACGGCATGGAACGTCACCGCCGCCACCGCTTCGGCGCCCCCTCCCATCACACCCACCAGCGCGTACCCCGCATGGGCCACCGCCGAATAGGCCAGCAGACGCTTCACGTTCCGTTGCGCCAGCGCCGCCAGGTTCCCCCAGACCATCGAGACCGCCGCCACCAGACCCAGCAGCGGAGCCCATCCCGCCCGCAACCCCGCCCAGCTCCCGTCCCCGGCCAGCGTGCCCAGCCCCACCACCGCGAACTTCGCCAGAATGAACAGCGCCGCCACCTTCGCCCCCGCCGCCATCAATCCCGCCGCCGGCGTCGGCGCCCCCTGGTAGGCGTCGGGCGCCCAGAAATGGAACGGCGCAGCCGCCACCTTGAACCCCAACCCCACCAGCACCAGCGCCAGCCCCGCCAGCGCCAGCGGCGAGTCTCCCGCCCCGGCCAGCCCCGCCGCCATCGCCCGGAACTCGATCGCCCCCGTCGCCCCGTACAGGAAACTCAACCCCAGCAGCAGAAACGCCCCGGCCATCCCCCCGAACAGGAAATACTTCAACCCCGCTTCCGTGGACGCCGGATCCCGCTTGTCGAAGGCGGTCAGGATGTACAACGAGAGGCTCGCCAGCTCGAGCCCCAGGAACAGCATCAGCACGTTCTCCGCAGCCGCCACCCACATCATCCCCACCGTCCCCAGCAGCACCACCGTCACGTATTCCCCCACGTGCGGCGTGAACCGCATCCGCCACGACAACAACAGTGTCCCCGCGGTCAGGCTCACCAGCGCCGCCCGCACCCAGCGCGTCACGGCGTCGCTCACAAACATCCCCCCGGGCAACGCCCCCTCGGGGCGCATCGCCACCAGCCAGCCCAGCGTCAGCACGCACCCCGCCACACCGATGCCCAGGACCCGCCCCGCCCGCCGTTCCCAAGCCCCCTCGTCGCCCGGCCCCTCCCCCCCCGGCCGCCCGGCCAGATCCACGCCCAGCGCCACCAGCGCCGTCACCACCAACAGCGCCTCCGGAACCGCCAGTCGCCCCAGTTCGAGGTAATTCATGGCCACCCCATCGTCGTTCGCAGCGCCCCGAACACCGGCGACGCCAGCCCGGCGTCAATGCGCGCAATCCAGCCCTGCGGAAACAGCCCGATCGCCAGGCTCGTCCCCAACAGCAGCACCGCCCCAACCCCCTCCGCCCAGGTGATCGGCGGCATCGGCTCCATCCCGCCCCCACCGACGTCCCCAGCCGCGCCCAACTCCCCGAAAAACGCCCGCTGCAGCACCCGCAGCGTGAAGGCCACCGACAGCACCACACCCAGGCCCGCCGCCATCGCCGCCCACGGATAGGCCTGCCACGTCCCCATCAGCACCTGCAGTTCGGCCACAAACCCGCTGAACCCGGGCAGCCCCATCGACGCCACGCTCGCCAGGGTGAAGGTCACCGCCGCAAACGGCAGCGCCCGCGCCAGCCGCAACCCCTCCAGCACACTCAGCTCCCGCGTGTGCGTCCGGTCATACACCATCCGCCCCACCACCCCGAACAGCAGCCCGGCAATCACCCCGTGCGACACCATCTGCAACACCGCCCCCGACATCCCCCGCGGCGTGGCCGCCGCCAGTCCCAGCAGCACAAACCCCATGTGGCTCACACTCGAATACCCGATCACGAACTTGAAATCCCGTTCCACCAGCGCCACCAGCGCCGCATAGACAATCCCCACCACCGCCAGCGTCGCCACCGCCGGCCCCCACAGCCGCGCCCCCTCCGGCATCAGCGCCATGGCCACCCGCAATGCCCCATACGCCCCCAGCTTCATCACCACCCCGGCCAGCAGCATCGACGCCGCCGTCGGCGCCGCCACATGCCCCGTCGGCGCCCACGTGTGGAACGGCCACAACCCCGCCAGAATCGCGAACCCCACGAACACAAGGGGAAACGCCCACCCCTGAAACGCCGCGGTCAATCCCGCCTCGGACAACCGCACCAGGTCGAAGGTCTGCTGCCCCGCCGCCACATAGATCGCAAGAATCCCCACCAGCACCATGGCGCTCCCCACAAACGAATACAGCGCCAGCTTCATCGCCCCGTACTCCCGTCGGGTCGATCCCCAGATCGCGATCAGGAAGTACTTCGGCACGATGGCCAGTTCGTAGAACGCGAAAAACAGAAACAGGTCCTGGCTCAGAAACACCCCGTACACCCCGCCGATCAACAGCAGGTACAGCCCGAAAAAGGCGTTCGCCCCGCGCTCGACGTTCCACGAAAACAACACCCCGGCCACCGCCGCCACTCCGGTCAACAGCAGCAACGCCAGACTCACCCCGTCCGCCGCCAGGTGGAACTCGATCCCCAGCGCCGGAATCCACGGCACCCGTGCCAGCGTCACCGCCCCGTCCGGCACCCCCATCGACAACGCCCCCCAGCCCGCCAGCAGCAGGCCCGCCAGCGACACCCCCAGCGCCAGGCCCCGCGCCAGCCCGGGTCGCCCACGCCCCAGCACCGTGGTCGCCGCCGCCCCGATCAGCGAAATCCAGATGGTCCAGGTCAATAGCATCACTCAATGGCCCCCGATCAACTGGCCCACGGTCGGATTGGTCAGCCGCAACATCCAGTGCGGAAACACCCCCAGCACCAGCATCAGCCCCACCGGAATCCCCAATTGCACCCGCTCGGCCAGCGTCAGGTCGGCAAACCCCGCCCACCCCGCCCCCAACGGCCCGTGGAACAGCCGTCCCATCATCCCCACCAGGAAGATCGCCGTCGCCAGCACCCCCACCAACCCCGCCGCCGCCACCCACGGCGCCGCCGAAAACACACCCTTGAAGATCAAAAACTCGGACACAAAGCCGTTCAGCCCCGGCAACCCCAGCGACGCAAATACCGCCACCCCCATCAACCCGCAGAACACCGGCGCCACCCGGCGCAACCCGCCAAACCGGTCCATCTCCCGCAGCCCCGCCGTGCGCCGCTCGAACACCTCCACACACGCAAACAACGTGGCCGCAATCAATCCGTGGTTCAGGATCTGAAACAGCACCCCGTTCAACGCCGGCGCCGCCACGCCGTCCGCCCACCGTTCTCCCCAGTCCCCCGGCGTCACCACGAACATCCCCAGCAGGCAGTACCCAAGGTGGTTGATCGAGGAATAGGCGAACACCCGCTTGAAATCCGTCTGTGCCAGCGCCGCCAGCGCCGGCCACACCACCGTCACCAGCGCCAGCCCCACCAAGACCCCCTGCGCCGCCCGGAACTGGTCCGGAAATATCGGCAGCCCCAGTCGCAACAGCCCGTACACCCCCATCTTCGACATCACCCCCGTCAGCACCATCGTCACCGGCGCCGGCGCCGCCGTGTAGGTGTCGGGCAGCCACGTGTGAAACGGCCACAACGGCACCTTCACCGCAAACCCCAGCAGCACCCCGCCGAACACCACCATCGCCAATCCCTCGCCCGTCCCCGCCCACGGCACCCGCTCCGCCAATCCCCGCGCCAGCTCCCCCGACCGCCCCATCGCCGCCAGTTCCAGAAAATCAAAACTCCCGCCCGCCGCCCGCAACGCCAGAAACGCCAGCAGCAGCGCCACGCTCCCCACCATGGTGTACACGAAGAATTGAAAGGCCGACGCCCCCGCCCTTTCCCCCCCGAACAGCCGCACCAGGAAATACGCCGGCACCAGGCTGACCTCCCAGAACAGAAACCAATGGAAGAAGTTCAGCGCCGTGAACGTCCCGAACAGCCCCCCCTGCAACACCAGCAGCAGCGCATGGTACAACCCTTCCCTCCCCGCCGCCGCCCGTCCAGAAACCAGGGCCGCCAGCAACGGCACCCCCGCCGCCAGCAGCACCGCAACCAAACCCAGCCCGTCGATCCCCAGGTGATACTCCACCCCCAGCGACGGCACCCAGGCGTGCCGCTCGACCCATTGCATGCCCACACCGTCCACCTCGTAGCCCGCCGCCACCCGCAGGGTCATCGCCAGCACCACCCCATGGAGAGCCAGTGCCAGGAGCCGCGCCTTCCCGCCACCCCCTGCGCCGCAACCCCCGCCACGACCCGCCCACACCACCACCACCGCCCCCGCCAGCGGGACGAACGTCATCAGACTGAGCCACGGAAGATTCATCGCGGGTGCGTCCTGTCCTTCATCCGGTTCTCAACCCCCACACCAGGACCCCCACCAGCACCGCGCCTCCCAGCGCCATCGCACTCAGATACCGCTGCGCCCGGCCGCCCTGCAGCCGTGACACGCCTGCGCCACCCCGCCGCGTCCCGGCGCACCCCGCGTCAAACCCGGCATTCACCCCCCTCTCGTCCATCCAGCGCGCCAACACCGCCACACCCCGGAAAAGCGCCCCGGTCCCCGCCACCAACCCGCCGATCACCCACCGGTCCAGCCACGCCACCCCGGACGCCACCCACCGCTGACCCCGCACCCACGTGACCTCATACAACTCGTCCACCCACATCCGGTCGCGCAATGCCCCGAACACCCGCGGCACCCTCGCCTCCAGCGGATCCGCCGCCTCAACCGTGCGGCGCGGGGTCCGCCCATACGCCCACCACCCCGCCCCGATCCCCACCGCCACCACCCCCGTCGAGACCAGCATCAGCGGGATCGCCTCCCCCAGCCGCCCCGCATCGAACACCACCGGGTTCCCCGCCAGATACGCCTGGAACCACGGCCACGCCGGCGTTCCCAGAAATCCCAGCCCCACCGCCCCCACCGCCAGCGCCACCAGCGGCACGGTCATGACCCCCGGACTCTCATGCACCGCCGTTCCCCCGCCCCGGTACGGCCCGAAAAACACCGTCGCCACCTGACGGGTCATGTAAAACGCAGTCAGCACCGCCCCGGCCAATCCCAGCACAAACGGCCATCGGCTCGGCTCCCACAGCCACGCCTCGTGGAGGATCTCGTCCTTGCTCCAGAACCCCGAGAAGAACAGCGGCACCCCGGCCAGTGCCATCATCCCCACCGCATAGGTCGCAAAGGTCACCGGCATCCACCGCCGCAACCCGCCCATCCGCCGGATGTCCTGCTCGTCCCCGCACCCGTGGATCACCGATCCGGCCCCCAGGAACAGCAGCGACTTGAACACCGCATGGGTCACCAGGTGGAACATCGCCACCCCCACCCCGCCGGTCCCCAACCCCACGAACATGTAGCCAAGCTGCGACACCGTGGAATACGCCAGGATCCGCTTCAGATCGCTCTGCCCCACCGCCACCAACGCCGCGAAAAATGCCGTCACCGCCCCCACCCAGGTGATCGCCACCAACGCCGCATCCCCCCCATCCCCCAGCGTCACCCCCAGACCGCCCGTCATCAGCGGATACACCCGCGCCATCAGGAACACCCCGGCCGCCACCATGGTCGCCGCATGGATCAACGCACTCACCGGCGTCGGCCCTTCCATGGCGTCCGGCAACCACACATGCAGCGGCACCTGCCCGGACTTCCCGATGGCCCCGACAAACAACAGCAGCGCCACCGCCGTCGCCACGCTCAACGACCCCGTCACCATCGTCGCCGTCATCCCCGCCAGCGCCGGACCCTCCAGGCAGCCTTCGCCCCCATCATAAAACAACAGGGTCCCCGCCTCGTGGAACCACCACAGCATCCCGAGAAACAATCCCAAATCCCCGATCCGCGTCACGATGAACGCCTTCTTCGCCGCCGCCGCCGCCGCCGGGCGCTGGAACCAGAACCCGATCAGCAGGTACGAGGCCAGCCCCATCAACTCCCAGCACAGGAACAGCAGCAGCAGGCTGTTGGCGATCACCAGCCCCAGCATCGCCGCCGCAAACAACGCCAGAAATCCAAAGAACCGCGTCGCGTTGTCGTCGTGCGCCATGTACCCGACGCTGAACACGAAGATCGCCAGCCCCACCCCGCTCACCATCGTCAGCATGATCGCCGCCAGCGGATCCAACAGGATCCCCAGCGACACCTGACCGCTCCCCACCGGAAACCACGGCACGTTCGTGAACCTCGGACCCGCCGATTCCCAGCCCAGCGTCCCCACCAGCGCCGCCACCGACAGCACCAGCGCGCCCACCATCGACCCGATCGCCAGTCCCATCGCCCACCGCGTCATCCGACGCGGCATCAGCGCGATCGCCGCCGCCGCCACCAGCGGCAGCAGCGGTATCCACATCACATGGCTCGCCGTCCCGTTCATTCAGCCTCGCATGCTGTCCGCCATCTCCAGCGCCGTCGTCCGGCGATGCCGGAACAAGGCGATGATCAACGCCAGTCCCACCGCCGCCTCGGCCGCCGCCACCGCAATCGAAAACAACGCAAACATCACCCCCGTGTGCGGGTCCGGATGCGGACCAAACCGCCAGAACACCACAAAGCTCAAATTCGCCCCGTTCAGCATCAACTCGATCCCCACCAGCGTGAGAATCGCGTTCCGCCGCAGCAGCGCTCCCGTCATCCCGATCGCAAACAACAGCACCGCCAGCACCAGATGCGGCACGATCGGGTTCATCCGTCCCTCCCGTCCCGGCGTCCCGCGCCTCCACCCCTCGGCCTCAACGCAATAATCGCCGCGCCGATCATCGACGCCGTCAACAGGACCCCGACCACCTGCAGCGGCAGCACGTAGTCCGTCATCAGCGCCTCCCCCAGATCCACCACCCCTGGCCGCTCGGCCGGGACCTCCCGCACCGCCAGTCCCGGACGCAGCACCACCGCCACCAGCACCAGGGTCACCGCCACCCCCCCCGCCGCACCCCAGCGCCAGCCTTCCTGCCATCGCGACGGCGTCTCGCCATCTTCGCTCCGGGTGAGCAGCAGCACGAACACCAGCAGAATCGCCACCGCCCCGACATAAACCAGCACCTGCGCCAGCCCGAGAAACTCGGCGCCCAACCCGAGAAACACCCCCGCCAGCCCCACAAACGTCACCACCAGGCACAGCGCGCAATGCACCGGGTTGCGCAGGGTCATCGCCGCCACCGCCCCCCCCAGGGTCATCGCCGCCAGCAGATAGAAGAGCGGGCTCATCGGTTCAGCCGGTCGCGTACCGGTACGTTCGCGGACGCACCCGGCGCCGCCCCGCCAGGGCCCGGCCCAGCAGCACATACGCCGCCGCCAGGATCGGGCCGCACACCAGCCAGCCCAGCCATCCGCGCCCCAGCACATCCCACACCACCACCACCGGCAGGATCACCAGCGCCAGTGGCAGCATGAACTTCCACGCAAAGTCCATCAGTTGATCCATCCGCAGCCGTGGCGTCGTGCCCCGCACCCAGATGAACAGCGCGATCAACACCCCCAGCTTCCCGAAAAACCACATCCACGACGGCACCCACTCCAGGAACGACACCGGCGCTGTCCACCCCCCCAGAAACAACGTCACCGCCATCGCACTGCTGGCGAACATCCCCAGGTACTCGGCCATGAAGAAGATCGCGAACTTGAACCCCGAATACTCGATGAAATACCCCGCCACAATCTCCGACTCCCCCTCCGGCAGATCGAACGGCGACCGGTTCGACTCCGCAAACGCCGCCAGCAGGAACACCAGGAACGCCGCCAGTCCCCACGGCGTGAACACATTCCAGTTCGCCAGCCATTCCCCCGCCCCGGCCGCCTGCGCCTCCACAATCCGCACCGTCGACAGCGAGCCCGCCACCATGATCACCCCCACCGTCGAAAGGATGAAAGGCACCTCGTAACTCAACATCTGCGCGATCGCCCGCATCGCCCCCAGCAACGAGTACTTGTTCCGGCTCGCCCACCCCGCCATGAACACCGCCAGCTCCGTCGATGCCCCCGCCGCAAAGAAGAACAGCAGCCCCGCATCCAGATCCAGAATCACCATGTTCCGGCCGAATGGCAGCACCAGGAACGTCAGCCACACCGGCACCAGCAGCGCCAGCGGCGCCAGGAAAAAGACCACCCGGTCCGCCGTCTTCGGGACGATGTTCTCCTTGGTCAGCGTCTTGATGCCGTCCGCCACGAACTGAAAAAACCCGTAAGGCCCCACCCGGTTCGGCCCCAGCCGGTTCTGCATCCGCGCGATCGCCTTCCGCTCGATCACCGTCACCAACCCGAACAACAGCCCGAACGCCCCCGCCATCGCCCCCAAACTCAACACCAACGTCACCGTCCCCCGCAACGGCTCCGGAAACCACCCGGCCACCCCGTGCAGCAGGGTCACGAAAATCTGGTCGAGTCGCTCAGCCATGGCCCGTTCCGACCGCGCCACGCGCGCTTCCACCCGGGCCACCGCTCCCCGGCCACCGATCTGCCGCGCGCATCCCCTCGGTGCCATCCCCTGGTCTGGTCTGCGTCTCGACTTCCATGCGTCTCCTCACGGGTCTCGAACTCCAATCACCGGCGCACCCACTCTCCAATGATCCCCCTCCCATCGAGAAGAACATTTTCGTAATCCCTGCCGTTCCCGTGCATCCCGGAGTCGTGGGTCAGGCGGCAGCGAGCCGGAGGGACGAACTCTGCGAGTCCTCAACCCA
The DNA here is from genome assembly GCA_019634625.1 of Verrucomicrobiia bacterium. Taxonomy (NCBI): domain Bacteria; kingdom Pseudomonadati; phylum Verrucomicrobiota; class Verrucomicrobiia; species Verrucomicrobiia bacterium. Next base: position 9,071 of record JAHCBA010000040.1, on the reverse strand, counting down.
ACGCTCCACACCCTTGCAGCCTCGTGGAACCCGGCCCTCCGAAGTGCCGCTTGACGACCTTTCCCCCCGCCCGGTCTCATCCCAGCCATGAGCCCCTCTTCATCCCACCCCAGCCTGCCGCGCCGCGCCTCCCCGGCCTTCACGCTCATCGAACTCCTCGTCGTCATCGCGATCATCGCCATCCTCGCCAGCATGCTCCTCCCCGCCCTCGGCCGCGCCAAGGCCAAGGCCAAATCCGTCAAGTGCATCGGCAACCTCCGCCAGATGGGCATCGCCCTCTTCACCTTCTCCGATGACCACGGCCACTATCCGGTCGGCATCGATCCCCGCGATGCCTCCTGGATCTGGCCCTCCCAACTGCGGGAACACATCGGGTCCGGCCGTGGCGTGGATCTCTTCAAATGCCCGTCCGCCCCCGAGGAGGCCCAATGGAAGGTCACCTTCGGCAGCGGGCTCCCCGCCTCCGACGGCTACCTCGCCGATGAGATCCGTCTCGTCCCCGGCGGCACCCGCTTCATGAGCTACGGCTACAATGTCTGGGGCGCCTACGCCGGTCTCGTTCCCAACCAGGGCCTCGGCGTGTACAAGGGCGACCCCGTCTATGGCGAAACCAAACCGTCCGCCGTCCGCAATCCCACCGACATGATCGCCCTCGGCGACAGCAACTGGGACCTCAAACGCCGCGGCGACCGCGACTGGAGCGGCTTCATCGGTATGTACGAGGAACGTCAGTGGCCCCTCGATCATCACAACCAGCGCGCCAATATCCTCTTCTGCGACGGCCACGTGACCAGCGAACGCCGCCTCGACCTCGCCGCCCAACTTCACCGCGACCGCGGCGCCCGCGAGCGCGTCGCCCGACGCTGGAACCGCGACAACACCCCGCACCTCCCCTGATCCGGGCCTGGCCGCGGCTTGGAGCCTGTCTGAAGACTGGAAGGGGCCCTGCGACGAGGGGTTTTGGCCTGGGCCAAGGCGGCGAGGCCGGCGCATCCCCGCAGCGGGCTGTCACGGTCGAGCCAACGCAGGCCCAGGCCGAAAGGACCGTCGCCCGAAGGGTTGTCGCGGAAAAGGCCGGCTGGCTTCGTTGCTCCTCGGTCACAGACCGCTGGCGGGCAGGCTCCCTCCTCGCGCCTCGTCATCCGGCCTTTTCCGCGACAACAGGGCCCCTTCCAGTTTTCAGACAGGCTCTTAGCGAGCCGTGGCGGACCGGAGCCGGTACACACGTACCGCACCCTCCGTGTCCACCGTCACCCCCATCCTCCCCTCCGCCGCCACCGGGTCGGCCAACACAGGGGTCCATCGCTCGCAATCCGTCGAGGATTCCAGCACGTACGCCCCACCCGCATTCTCCCAGTCGATCCAAACCCGGCCCGGCCCCTCCCGGGTGACTCGCAAGGCAGGCACCCCGACCGGACCCACCCCCCGGGGCGTGAGGAAGAAGGTGTGCGCCACCGGCCGGAAATTACTGCCATCCTCCGATCCACCCGTCACCCACAGCCGCCCATCCGACAACATCGCGATCCCCACGCCCGAAAGCACATACGCCGGCTCGATCGGCTGCGTGCCAATCGAGTCGGTCCAGCTCCAGTCCGCCAGCCGGACGCTCAACAGCCGGATCGACGTTCCCGCCACCCCGCTGACCTGTGCCAGCAGGTGCGCCACCCCGCGCCCGCGATCCAACACCGGCGGCCACAACGAGGCCTCCGTGCTGTCGGGCAACCCGGGCTCGGTCGCCACCGGCACTACCGTCGCATGCGCCGGATCAAACGTGAACAACCGGTGCCGCGTCACCCCCCCCTCGGTCCGGCGCGCCAGGAGCAGATACCGGCCGTCCTCCATCCGCTGATCCACAATCGCCCGCGTATCCTGCGTCAGTCCCCATCCCGCCTCCCCTTCAAATAGCTCCGCGCGCACCACCTCAAACCCGCCCGTTTCCGGATCGAACCGCTCCACCGCGGTCACCATCGCGCCCCCCTGCACCCCCGTCCCTCCCAGCACCACCGCACCCCCATCCGCCGTGGGCAGCACGACCGGATACGCCCGCGGATGGTTCAACGCGCCGGCTGGCACGAACCCGCCCGCGCCCGGATCGAACCACTCCGCCCGGGTGTGCGCGTCGTTATGCGTCCACCAGGCCCCCGCCACCAATACCCGCCCGTCCTTCAAGGCCGCCGATCCAGCCCCGCTCCGAAACCGCACCAGGTCCCCAACCGACGCGAATCCGCCGGAGACCGGATCAAACACCTCGGCCGCGGCATACCGCGGAATCCCCAGGTCCGCGCTCCCGCCCGCCAACAGCCACCGGCCATCCGCCAACCGCGCAAAGACCGCCATGTCGTGGCTGTGCCGCATCCCCTGCACCAACACCTCGCCGGCGCCCGGCAAAAACGACTCCGCACTGCTCAACGCACGGAACCCCGTCCCATGCCCCCCAAACACCATGACCCTCCCGTCATCCAACGTCGCCACGTGGTGTCCCATCCGCGCCTCCCGCAGTGACGGCCCGGCCTCGATCGCCGGCCGTTCCCCAGGATCGTCCGTCCACTCCAACCGCCATGGCTCGAACCAGACCCGGTCGCTCACCGCATTCCCCAGACCGCCCGGATTGAGGGCCGCATGGCGCGGACCCGTGGGATCCCCCCACCACGCGCTCCGGGCATCCACTTCGGCCGGACCCTGATTCCGCACGCCAAACTCGGTGTTGCCCCAGATCCCACACGGACCCAGCACCAGCGGCACCTCCCGGTTTCGAACCATCAGCCCAACGCGGTTGTCCGTCAGTTCGCATCCCTCCAACCGCACCGTCCCACCGCTTCCATCCACCCGCACCCCGTCGCCCGCCACCTTCCGAACCGCCACGGCCCGGAGCGTCAGGTCCCCGGTCCCCGTCTTCTGCAGGCCGACCGAATCCCAGTACCCGGAGTACTGCAGGGTCGCGTGCTCGAGGTCGGCGGAACCCGCGTTCCGAACGAACACGCCCCGCCAGTTCCCCGGCGCCGGCAAGGTCCCGGCCCCGTCCCCGTTGGCATCCCCCCCCGCCGTGTCGTCGCGCCAATCCGTGAAATGGATCGGCAGCGTCGCACGGCCCCGCGCCTCCAGCTGCCCGTCCACCCAAAGCCCCGTGTACGTGGCAAACTTCAACACCGTCCCGGGCAGGACGGTCAACCGCGCCGCCTCCCCCACCGTGATGCTGCCGCTCACATGCATCGACCGCTCCGGCTGCAATCCCCACACCACCGGCCCCGTCAACGTCCCGGCCTCGACCTGGAGATCGACGTTGTTCCCCAGGAACGCGGAAGTCTGATCCCTCCACGAGGCGCCCAGCCCCAACCGCACCCCGCGCACGCATTTCCGAAAGGTGTTGCGCGCCGAATCCAGCAACCCATACCCCGCCGGCAACCGCAACCCGTCCCCGCCGTGGTCCCGCAACACCGTGTCGCGCAAGGTCAATGCCCCCGCTCCCGTCACCGCAATCCCCACCCCGTCCCAATAGCCGCCGTGCGCCACGTCACAATGCTCGAGCCGCGACGCCTGCGCCCCGGCCAACGCCATGCCACGCCACCAACCCGCCGTCGCCTCACGCCCCACAAACGCGATCCGTTCCCCTCCCGTGCCCACTGCGGTCAGCCCGCCTTCCACCCGCAACCCGGTGTACGGCGCAAACCGCACCTCCACCCCGGGGAGGACTGTCAACGTTCGCCCCTCCGGCACCGTGATCGTCCCCAGCGCCGCAATGACAAATCCCGCCCCTCCCCCCCGTGCCCAGGTCACATCCCGCCCCATCGTTCCCCCCTGCACCCCCACACTCCCCAGCCCGTTCTCCCCAAAGGTCTGCAACGCATTATCCAACCCGTCGGATGCCTCCTGAAGAACCCCGTAGTGCCCGTTGCCGGCAAATGTGCAGCCCGCCGCCGTCACGTCGCTGGCCTTCACATGGAGACCCGACTGCGTGTTCCCCGTGAACGTCGTGTTCCCAATGCCCGTGGCCCCCGTGCTCCCATCCACCCGCATCCCGTGCCCCCCCACCTGCCCCACTTCCCACCGGTCCAGGGTCAGCGTGCCCGCGCCGCTCTTGTGCAGCCCCGCCCCGTCCCAGTACCCCGCGTAACGCAGGCTCCCGTGCGTCAGGACCGCGGAACCGTTGTTCCGAACAAACAACGCCCGCCACCAACCCGGCCCCGGCGTCGTGGCGTTCCCATCCCCGTTCGCATCCCCCCCCACCGTGTCGTCCCGCCAGTCGGTCATCCGGATGGGCCGTTCCTCCGTGCCCCGCGCCTCCAGGAGACCATCCACCCACATCGCTCCGTACTGCCCGAACTTCACCACCGTCCCCGCCCGAACCGTCAACCGCGCCCCCTCCCCCACCGTCACGCCACCCGCCAGATACAGCGAGTACGCCGCGTTCAGTCCCCACACCACCTCCCCGTCCAACCCGCCCCCGTCCACATGCACATCCACCTGGTTCCCGGCAAACGTGGACGTGACATCGTCCCACGACGCCCCCGTTCCCAATCGAACCCCGCGCACGTTGTTCCGGAACAGGTTCTCTCCCGAGACCAGCGCCCCGTACCCCGCACCCAGCCTCAGTCCGTCGCCCGCAACCTCCTCCACGACCGTCCGCCGCAACGTCAGCGCCCCACTCCCCGCCTGCATGACTCCCACCCCGTCCCAGTAACCCGAGTGCGCCACCCGGCATCCTTCCAACAGCGCCGACCCGCCCTCCCACAGTTGAATCCCCCGCCACCAACCAGCCAACGCCTGCGTCCCCTCGAACCGTACCGGCTCGGCCTCCGTGCCCACCGCTTCCAACCGCCCCCGCACCACCAGCATGGTGTACTGCCGGAATCGCACCGTCGTCCCCGCTTCCACCGTCAGCACCGCCCCTTCCGCCACCGTCAGCGCACCCGTCACCTCAATCGGCCCGTCCGCGGCCCGCCATGTGGTCGCGGACGCAATCGTCCCCGCCACCTCGGCCGCGCCTGCGGTCCACCCCAGGCCCAGGATCCCAACCAGTCCCCAGACCCACGCCAACCCTCCCCGCTTCGACCCGGACGCCGCACCCCCGGAGCTTCCACCTGCCCCACTCGTCAACAAACCCTGCCGATCCGAAACGCAGCCAGAGGAGTTCATACGCAGTCCTTTCGCAATATCAGAAGAAGAAGCCACCCGCCGCCTGAATGGGGCCGACCCGAAGTTGAACCTCCATCGCCACCAGCCTCCCAATGCCGCACCCGGGTGCGGCGCCGCCGGGGCGATCCGCCATTTCACCACTCTGGCTATCGGCAGGCCCCCCCCCGCCACTGAAGGCATATTCAAACTATAAGTAGTACGCTATAAAGATATTAGAAGAAATCCGCGAATCGGATTTGAGATCAAGAGGCCCCCCTCCATGCCGTCGTTGGAACATCCACTGGGATCCGCAGGATGTTCCTTGGCTCCCCCACGCAATCCCTCCTGGTAGAAGGCGACAAATCGTCAGGTTTGTTTTTGTTTACCGTCCGCCACGAGTCCCTGAAATGCGCATTTTCGAATGAAGCCCCGCGTCATCATCTTTGAGCCTGACCTATTATTTTCATCATCCTCACCGCGACAAAAAAAAGCGCCCCGGCTGTCCGGGGCGCTCTCTGGGTGGTGATGTAGGACTGCTGTAAGCGTTCCTCGAAACCGAATCTTACTGCGCCGCGTTCTTGCCGGGCTGCGAGTAGTTGTTGTCGGTGTCGCCCGAGTTCAGGATCGTCTCGCGGAGACGGGCGGAGGTGAGCTGCTGCACCGAGCCGTCCGACAGGGCCGCGTTGCCCGCGTTCTGGTGCATCGCCTTCTCGTCCCACTGCAGGGTCTTGACCTTGCCCTGTTGCGCCGCGTTGAGCGTCGGGATGTTGCCGCGGACCGACTTGGCACTGTTGTACGCAAACGGCGTCTGGCCATCCCATGTGATCGAGCGGGTGGCGGACAGAATCATCTGCGGCCGGGTCTCGTCGGCGTTGATCCCCACGCCATAGCTGATGGACCGAGTCTTTGCCTTGTTGTTCACGGCCATGTCCGTGAAGTTCGTGGCGTCGTACCGGTCGGAGTCGGCCGGGCTGATCAAAATACGAGGCGTGGTCAGCTCGTTGGACATCACCCAGAAGTGACGCCAAGTGAACTCAGCACCCCCCGTCGCAGCGACGGGCAACCAGTCCGCCGAGCCACCTTCGTTGGTGGACACCTGCATCGGGTAGCGATCCCCGTTGTCGGTGCCGAACACGCGGAACGCCAGACCGATCTGCTTGAGGTTGTTGACGCACTTGATCCGCACGGCCTTGGCTTTCGCCTTGGCGAGCGCGGGGAGGAGCATGCTGGCCAGAATCGCGATGATGGCGATGACGACCAGAAGCTCGATCAGGGTGAATGCGCGCTTGGCGCGCTGACGGAGTGAGTTCATTGGCAAATATGGTTAAGCGGTGCGGGGTTTTTAGGAGACCCCCTTCCGGGTGTCAACGGATTTCCCCCTCGCAGTTCGCGTGCCAGACCTTCCACCCGCTTTTCCTCTTCGCCGGGATGACATCGCCCGCCCCGAAGATGCGCCACCGTAACTCCTTGGAAGCGCAGGCGTCAGAAGGCGAACCCTCGATGCATGCTCCACTCCCCTGAACGCCTCCGGCTCGGCGCCTGCCGTTGTCCTCCTCCACGGAGCGCGCTGCTCATGGGGACTCCCGGTCGCGCGACGTCCACGCAATAGGCGCGAAATTCACGCCCTTCACGCCCCCCCCTCCAACCGTCCCCCGCCCGATCCCCGCCGCGCCCCGATTCCCTCCACCAACTCCGCCAGGGTCCGGCCTCCGGCCTCCTGTTCCGCTTCCGTCACGTCCGCCAACACCCCCTCGGCGATCTTCCGTCCCTCATCCGACCTCGTCGGAAACTGGCTCCCCAGACCCCGCCGCATCGCCTCCAGGACGTCGGCCACCCGGATGGTCTCCAAAGGGCGCCCCGGCACATACGCCGGTTCGCCCCCGTTCACTTCCACCAGCAACCGCGTCCTGCGCAGCACAGCGAGGGTCTGGCTCACCAGTTGACCGGGAACCTCGAGCCGTTCGGCAAGAACCCCCAGCGAGGGCGGCGGCGCGCCGCGCACAAAATCCCGCGCCGTCTCGATCAGAATCCGCAACGCCACAAATTCCCGTCCCGCCTGGTGGACCCGGTCCACCCGCCGCGCCGCCAGGTAGCTGTGCCGGTTCTGAAAGGTGTAGGCCACCTGCGCCCCGAAAAGCAGCAGCATCCAGAAGAAATAGAGCCCCACCATGAACACCGGCACCGCGGCAAGGCTGTTGTAGATCGCCCGGTTGCGGGTTGCCTCGGTCACGAAACGCACCCCCAGCTCGTTGTTCAAATACCACAACACCCCCGCCACCAACCCGCCCACCAACGCCGCCCGCCACTGCACCCGGGTGTTCGGCATCAGCGCATAAAACAACGCGCACGCCCCGCCCAACAGCGGGATGGGCACCAGCGCGATCAGGATCGTGCCCACCACCGGCAACCGCTCGATCCAGTTCCGGTCCATTCGCACCACCTGGGCCGGATACGCATCCTCCAGCAACAACCGGTTCCGTCGCGCCACCGGGATCCCCTCCGCCACTGCCACCCCCGCCTCGCCCACCGCCCGCTCGGTCCCCGGCCGCAACCGAACCCCGGCAAACCGGTTGCTCTCGAAAATCGAGTCCCCCGCCACCACCGCATTCAACTCCGCCACCAGTTGCGCCCGCAATGCCTCCGGAAGCCGCCCCTCCCCACTCCATCCCTCCAACACCCCCGCCGTCTCCCGGGACAACCTCCCCCGCAGATACGCCGATACCGCGTCGTCCGGCGCCTTCAACTGCGCCGCCAGCGACGCCGCATCCCGCAGCGACGCCGAGGTGAACTCGGGATTCCCCGGCCGGATGGGACCCAGCCGCAGCGACGTGGAAAACCCGATCGCCGCGAATATCAGCACCGGTCCCAGGCTGATGGCCGCCCAGTAGTTCACCAGTCGCGCGTACCAGGACCGCCCCTGCGACACCCCCCAGATGTCGTTCATCGTCTCCTCCACCCGCGACAGCATGAACAGGATCAACACCAGCAACGCGATCATGCCCGTGGTCCCCAACGTCCCGCTCTGCACGTTGTCGATGGTGCTGAGAATGTACGACACCACCGTGTCCTTCGTATCGGCGAACTCCTCGGTCTTCATCAACTGCGGCACCAGGTTGACCAGCACGTCGTCGATCCAGCCGCGTATCCGGGCTTCATCGTTCTTCAACAAACTGGTCGAAATGCCGATCACCACCGCCAGAAGAGGGATGAACGCCAGCAGCGAGGAGTAGGCCAGCGCCGTGGCCCGCACCGGACATCGGTTGCCCACGAAGCTCTGCCCCACCATCACCCAGAACCGCACCGCCTGCCGCCACCACGGCGCGTTGCCCTGCTGCTCGCCCTGCTCCTCTTCAATGAGCAGCGTCCTGACCTCCCGTCGCAACCGCTGGAACATGAGGCCCACTCCTAGCGCATCCCTTTCTCCGGCACCAGCCACGACACCCCGCCTTTCCATCGCTCCGGCGCATCCCCGCGGCGGGCTGTAGCGGCGGAGCCGGCACCCGCCCAAAACCAGACGAATCAGCCGGACCCGCCGGCCGGACCCGATTCGATTTTGGTTGAAATCCGATGCCCGATGGCCGCCTCTCGATCCGTGCAACGGATCCGTACGTCTTCCCGATTCCACACGCCGTTCCTGAGCCTCCTCGTCGCCTTCGCCGGCTGGCTCCCGTTCTCCGCCCAGGCCCAACCCGAGTTGCTCGCCGGCCCCACAACCGAGCAACTCCAGGTTCCTGGGACGACTCTCAGCTTCATCTTCTCTGAGCCCATGAACCAGTCGGAGATCCACTTTGCCTGGTCGGGCACCGGCATCGATCCCGCCCGGTTCTCCTACCAGTGGATGACCTTCGGCCTTCCAATCCCCGCCCTGATGCTGGAAGCCACCTATGCCGGCGGACTTCCCGGCAACATCGAGGTCACCTACACCTTGAATCCAGGCAACAGCGGTCGGATGAAAAGTC
>JAHCBA010000039.1 GCA_019634625.1 Verrucomicrobiia bacterium | reverse complement strand
CACGCCCCTGCCTCTCATCAACCCCAATTCCCACACGTCCCCTCCTCCCCACCAACGCAAACTTCGTGCATATGCACGATCATTCCGTCCATTTTCACCCGCCCCTCCCCACACCCCGCCCCTGCCTCTCATCAACCCCAACTCCAACTCCCACACGTCCCCTCCTCTCCACCAACTCAAACTTCGTGCATATGCACGATAATTCCGTCCATTTTCACCCGCCCCTCCCCAACACCACGCCCCTGCCTCTCATCAACCCCGGCTCCCACCACCCGTCCCCCTCGGCCAGGGCGTCCAAGCGGCCATTCCCTGTCTCAGGCCGGCGGCGAGATGCGCCACGCGGCGTGCCAGTAGAAGACAAACCAGACGGCCAGATAGGCCAATGCAAACCACAGCACGACCGCGGATTCGGTCACGATCTGCCAGATGCAGAACGACACCAATCCCACGGCAGCCAACGCGGCGACATGAAGCAGCATCCGGTTGCCCGGAAGGACAACCGCCCCGAGCAGCAATCCGAGCGCCACCACCGGCAACCCCGCGAAAAGCAGGCCGTGGGTCGAGGCGCCGAAGCTCTTCCGGAAGGCATTCGACAGGACGATCAGGAACAGAAATCCGCCTCCCAGCCCGGCGGCGATCAATCCCAGCACCCAGCGGAGAAGAATCATGCAGACGCCTCCCCTGCGCCTTACCCGAACCGACGCTTCAACCGCCAGGCATCGTAGGCCTGTCGCTGTGCGGAAGTCATCCGGCCGAAGTCAGGGCCGCCTCCCGACAACACCGGCCATGCCTCATCCTGTCCCTCAGAAGCGCCGCCTGCGCCTCCCGATACGACCGGCTTGTCCCCGGCGCGGGCCGGCAGCGTCGGCACCGGATTGTCGCGAACCGGCCCCGTGGACCGTCGCGCGGCGCTGCCATCGTAGCTCATCGCCTGGTCGGTCAATTGAAGGTCGGCCTCCAGATCCCGGTGCGGCCGGATGCCCCGGGCCTGAAGCACGCCGTGGTAGGCGCGCACGGCCTCGTCCGGACCGAGCCGCCCGTCGGTGATGAGCCGCAGCATCTCGATGAACGCCAGTTGATGTTCGGCGTTGTTGATCTTGCGTCCGAACAGCGCGACCCGGGCCCCATACTTCTGGGCGTCGTGGATGAGCCGGAAGGCATCGTACGTGGTTCCGGCGCCCCCCCCCAGAATCCCCACCACCAGGTTCGGATCGTACTGGGCCAGTTCCTCCATCGCCCGGGGCCCGTGATAGACGATCTTCAGGAACACCGGCCGCCCGGCCTCCGGCACCCCCGCCAGCGTCCGCAGAATGTTGTCGTTGATGAAGGCTCCCAGCTTGTCCGGGGCGATCCCGCTCTCGACGTTGGGATCGAACACCTCAAGGAAGTGCCGGAACCGCTTCCGCTCGGCCTCTTCCCGGAACGCCTTGTACCAGAGCAACGCCTCCCGGTCCTGATCGAGTTCGTTGACGAACGTGACCGAATACAGCCCGAGATTGGCCCCGGGAAAGGAATCGCCATCCCGCGCGCACTCCACCTGTCCGCACTGGATCTGATCGATGCTGGCGGACCGGAACGGCTGGGACGGTTCCCTCGTATAACAGCCTTCCCGCACCGCCCAGACGTCCGTGGTGTCGTTGGCCCGCGCCGCTGGAGTGACCGCCGAATTCCGGAACAGCCCCTCCTTGATCGCCAGCTGCTCGTTGACGTAGGCAGACATCAACATGATGTCCACCACCCCCTGCTCGACGACCTCCCGGATCACATCGAGAAATTCGGGCAGGTTCCGGTACCCGAACTCCTCCCGACGCCACACCTCCGGCGAAAACTGGGCCGGCCTCGCCCCCCGCCGCGACAGATACGAGCGTGGCCCCGGGGCCCGCACCCCGAATGCCATGTCGGCATCCTTCGCGTCCGCCAGAATGAACGCCCGCGAACCGGGATTCGCCCTGATCTCCGCCAGCTTGGCATCAAGCGACTTCATGATTTGCACCCCACCACCTCACCACTCCCCCTCTCCGGTCTCCGGTTTCAGGTTTCAGGTTTCAGGTTTCAGGCCTCAGCCCTCAGGCCTCAGGCTTCATCCCAACCGCCGCAGGATCTGATCCGTCACCGCCTTGACCACGGCTTCCGCTTCCGGATCCAGGCCGGCCTCAGGCGCTGCCGGCTCGCTCGGTTTGGCGGGCAGCGCGCAGACCACCCCGGGACGCCAGTCGTTGTTGTCGCACAACTCGCATTCCTTGAGCCCGTGCCGCGGGTCCGGGATGCCGAGCCCCTGCTTGATCTTCAACAGATCCTGGAGCTGGGCCGGGGTCATCGTGTTGGGCGGTTTTCCCAACTGGGCCGACACCAGGATCGTCCGGCAGTAGGCCTCGAGGATCTCCATCTTGAAATAGGCGTCCTCGACGTCGAGATGGCTCCAGGCCACCACCCCATGGTTGGCCATCAGCACGGTGTTGTGCTTGTCCACCAGCTCCGCCACCAACTGCCCCATCTCCGGCGTCCCCGGCGTCCGGTACGGCGCCACCGCCACCGACGCGAACACCTCGTACTCCGGGATCATGCAGGTCGGAGGCGCGACCCCCGCCACCGCGAACCCGGTCGAGTAGGGCGGGTGACAATGCACCGTGGCCTTGGCCCGCGGCTGCCGCTTCATGATCTGCAAGTGCATCAGGATCTCGCTGGTGCGCTTCTTCCGGCCCGCCTTCTGGGTCCCTTCAAGATCCACCAGGCACATGTCGGCCGGCTTCATGAAGCCCTTGCTGACCAGCGTCGGCGTGCACAGCGCCAGATCGTCCGCCACCCGGATCGCGATGTTGCCCCCGTTGCCGTCCACGTATTCCCGCTGCCAGAGCCGCCGGCCGATGTCGCAGATCTGCTCCTTCAGCGTCTCCATCGGACCCGACCGGAAAAAGGCCTCGAGTTCCTCCGGCGAACTGGCCGCCGAAACCGGCTTCGGAAACGCCCTGGCCGTCTGGCTCAACGGCTCCCCCGATCCCGCTCCCCCTCCGGACGCTCCCGCCCCGTTCCGTCCGCGCCAGTCCCGGAGGACATCGCGGGCCGACGGAGTGAGGATGGCGTCCGCAGGCAGGGTCGCGGGATCCTCCCCCCGGCCGATCAGGGCCTCGACATCCTTCGCGGTAATGACTGTTGGCATGGTGAATGGCGGTCAGGGCGGCGGACCTTGAAACGGACGATGAAACACATGGTCCACCAGCGCGGCGTGAATGGCGTCGATCGGCGCCAGCGGGTCCAGGGGCTGGGCCGCTTCGCGTCCCTCGACGAACCCGATCAGATCGCCCACGCCGCCGCCCAGATTGTCGTACACGACCAGGCTCGGCTCGGTGGTCATTCCGTCCGGCGCCTCGCTCCCGTTGGGAAACTGCTGACGGTTGCATGGGTTCACCACCAGCCAGCGCGCCCCGACCAGTTCAGGAACCACACGACTCAACGTCACCCGGCCTATGACCTTGCCCAGTCGCATGACGTCACGGTCCCTTCCCCGCGGCCTCGTCCACGATCCCGGCGATGAGCCAGCGGACCGGGCTCCGCTCATCGCCCACCGTCTTGCGGGCCGCCGCGCCATCGCTGGACAACACCACCCTCTGGTGCAGCCCGACCCCAAGCGGGTCGATGGCCACCTGCGGCACGCCCTCGGGCCGGCCCCCGGCATCGATCGGCTGGCACACCACAAGCCGCCAGCCCTCGAAGCTCGGATGCTTCCGGGTGGCGGTCAGGTTGCCTTCGACTCGGGCCAGCAACATCGGTCGGATGACGGCGTCTCGATGCGCCGCCTAAAAGATTCTCAGCTTGTCCACCATCACGCAGCGCCGCACACGGGTGAACGTCCGCGGATTGCAGATGCCCTCGCCGGTGGTCGTCGCAATGCTGAAATTCGCGTACCCCTCGCCGCCGCTGCCCAGCCCCGCCAGGCACGAGCCGTTCTTCACGAACAACGTCGTCTCCAGGGCCCGCGCCATCGCCGTCATGTGCGCCACATCGTGCGAATGGATCATCGCCGAATGCTTGTACCCCTTCTCCGCCCGCTTCGACAACGCCACCCCCTCCTCGACGGAACGGACCCGCACCACCGGCAGGAACGGCATCATCTGTTCCTCGTCCACAAACGGATGGTCGGCCGCCGTCTCGGCAAAAAGCAGTTGCGTCCCCGCCGGCACCGACGCCCCGGCCGCCTGGGCCAGCACCGCCGGATCGCGCCCCACCAGGTCCCGGTTGACCACCGGATGCGGACAGCCCGCCCCCTGTCCCGCCGAAAATACAAAGGCGGCCCGGGTCAGCCTTTCGACCTGCTCCCCGTTCAACCGGTGCGCCCCGTGCCGTTCGAGGGCCGACAGCAACCGATCGGCCACGGCGTCGAGCACGAAGACCTCCTTCTCCCCGATGCAAAGCAGGTTGTTGTCGTACGCCGCCCCCGCCACCACGCAACGCGCGGCGTTGTCCAGGCAACTCGTCCCATCCACCAGCACCGGCGGATTGCCGGGGCCCGCGCAGATGGCCCGCTTGCCGCTGGCCATGGCCGCCTTGACCACCCCCGGGCCCCCCGTCACGCACAACAGCTTCACCGCCTCGTGCCTCCCGATGGCGGCAAAGGATTCCAGGGTCGGCGGCTCGACGATGCAGGCCAGGTTCTCGATCCCCAGTTCCCGATGGATCGCCCGGTTGAATTCCCGCGCCGCCGTCACCGCGCACCGGTAGGCCGAGGGATGGGCATTGAACACCGCCGAGTTCCCAGCCGCCGCCAGGCTGATGATGTTGCACGCCATCGTCGGGATCGAATGCGTGCTCGGCGTCACCGCCCCCACCACCCCGAACGGGGCATACTCCTCCAGGGTGATCCCGTGATCGCCGCTCAATCCGTACGGATTCAGAAACTCCACCCCGGGAATGCCGCGCTGCGCCTTCAGCTTCTCGATCTTGTGATCCAGCCGCCCGATCTTCGTCTCCTCAAGCTCGATCCGTCCCCACTCGACCGCGTTGCGTTCGCAGAGGTCCTTGACGATCCCGATGACCTTGTTCCGCCCGGCCACGCCCTTCTCGGAAAGCTGGAGATACGCCTCGTGCGCCGCCGCGCAGGCCTCATCGGCGTCCTGGAACACTCCGAAGCTCCCCCGACGCCCCTTCGCCGAGCCCGTTCCGCCCCCCGCTCCACCGTCCACGCGGCACGTCCCGGCTCCCGCCCCGCCGCCGCCGCTCCCATCGCCGGAACCGGGGCGCCCCCCGGAACCCAGCCGCGACAGCACCTCGGTCACCACCTCGCGTATCAATGTCTCGTTCAAAGTGCTCATGGAATACCGCTCTCGCTGGTCACCCGCCGCCCCGCTCCGCGCTCGCCGGGTCCGCCGGGTTCATGGGTCATGACGCCGCGCGCGCCGAATAAATCTGCCTGCCGAACACATCCACCGAATCGACAATCCCGATGATCACGGCGTCCACCGGGGCTTCCTTCATCCCCGGGGCCAGCCGCGCGCTGCTGCCCTGGCAGAACAACACGGTCTCCCCCTGCCCCGCCCCCACGCTGTCCACCGCCACCACCGTGTTCATTCCCGGCCGGAACTGTGTCGGGTCCTTCTCGTCCACCAACAGGGGCCGCAACAGGAGCAGCTTCCGGCCGCTCATGGCCGCGTCCTTCTTGGTGCAGACCACCAGACCTTCGACCCGGGCGAGAAACATCTACTTCTTCCTCGGCAGAACCTGGTCGGTGTCGGCGTGCGGCCTGGCAATCACGTGCACGCTCACCAGTTCGCCCTTGATGGCTTTCACCGCCTGGGCCCCGGCGTCGGTGGCGGCCTTCACCGCCGCGACGTCGCCCACCACGGCGGCCGTCACCAGGGCGTTGCCCACCTGGGTCATCGGCCCCGCCAGTTCCACATTGGCGGCCTTGAGCATGGCGTCGGTCGCCTCCACGAGGGCGACCAGACCGCGGGTTTCAATCAATCCAATGGCTTGCTGTGGCATATCAATTCTCTCCTGCGCGCTGCGTTCGGTCGTTCGGTCGTTCGGTCGTTCGGTCGTTGGTTTGTTCGGTCAAATCGTCGCGGCTTCGTTCATTCGTCGTCCGTCCGGTCGTCCGTCCACCCCCTTCATCCTCCGGATCCCCGTTCCAGAAAGCGCTTCGCCTCCCGCGCCACCACCCATTCCTCGTTGGTCGGAATCACCAGCAGCCGCACCGGCGAACCCGCCGCCGACACCTCCGCCTCCACCCCCCGCGCCGCCGCGTTGCGTTCCCCATCCAGCACCAGCCCGAGCTTCTCCATCCCGGAGACGATCGCCGCCCGGAGACCGCCCTGGTTCTCACCAATCCCCGCCGTGAACACCACGGCATCCGCCCCGTCCAGCTCGACGAGATACGCGCCGATCCATCGCCGCACCTCGTGCACAAAAAGTTCCATCGCCCGCTTCGCCCCCGCGTCGCCCTGCCCGGCCGCCGCCAGAATGTCCCGCACGTCGTTCGACACCCCGCTCACCCCCTTCAATCCCGACTCCTTGCACAACTGCCGTTCGACCTCCTCCAGACTCAATCCCAGCGTCCGCATTACGAACGGCACCGCGAAGGCGTCCAGATCGCCCACCCGGTTGTTGTGCGGAATCCCCGACTGCGGACTCATTCCCAGGCTGTTCCCAATCGCCACCCCGTTGCGGATCCCCGTCACGCTCGAACTCCCGCCCAGATGACACGAGATCACCCGCAGTTCCGGCCCCGTCACCGCCGTGCTCCCCCCGTCCACATAAAGCCGCCTCGCCCGCTCCGCCACGTCCGGACGCCCCAGTAGTTCCGCCGAGCGTTCCGCGATGAACTTGTGGCTGGCCCCATGGAATCCCCAGCGCCGCACCCCCGCCTCATGCCACGCCCCGGGCACCGCGTAACGTCGCGCCGGCTCGGGAATCCACTGGTAGAAGGCCGTCTCGAACAACCCGATCAACGGCACCTCCGGAAGCCGTTGCGCGAAGAGTCGCACCCCCGAGATGTACGGAGGATTGTGGGCCGGCGCGATCGCGTTGTACGCCTCCATCGCCCGCACCGCCGCCTCGTCCAGTCGCACACAGCCATCCACCCCCCGCGCCATCACCGTCTTGAACCCCACCGCCGCCAACTCCCGCTCGTCCGTGATATGCCCCCCCTCCCGCAACTGCCCAAGGCAGTCCTCGATCGCCCGCGGATAATCGCTCACCCGCTCGAAGCCCCCCTTGTGCAGCATCCGCTCGCCCCCGTCCGAAAACTCGAACAGGCGCCACTTCAGCGACGTGGACCCCAGATTGGCGACGAGAATCTTCATCACGATCAACGCCGGCCCGGCACGGGCCTCGCAGGATTGGATGTCGCGCCCGGCAACACCCGTCGGGCGGCACCGCCCGCCCAAAACTCCCCGACGTCCCGGCCCGGCAGCCCGCGGCACCCGCTCACTGCAGCCACTTCCCCAGGCCGCTCAATCCCTCGTGCGGCCTCGGAATCACCTGCACACAGACAATCTGCCCGATCGACGAGGCCGCCGCCGCGCCCGCGTCCACCGCGGCCTTCACGCTGGCCACGTCGCCCCGGAAAAACGCGGTCACAAATCCGCTGCCCACCTTCTCCCAGCCGGTGAAGGTCACGTGCGCCGCCTTCAGCGCGGCGTCCGTCGCCTCCAGAAGCGCGCACAGACCCTTGGTTTCAATCATGCCGATGGCTTGAGACATAAATCTCCGAATCCCGGTTGATGGTTGCTCTCTCTCCGCTCCGCGTTCCTCGCTTCGCCCTCGCTTCGCTCACTTCGCCGCCTTGACCGCCCCGGACTCCGCCAGGAATCCCTTCACCAGGTCGTCGTGGGGACGCGCAATCACATGCGCACTCACCAGCTCGCCAACCTTGGCCGCCGCCCGTGATCCGGCATCCACCGCGGCCTTCACGCTGGCCACGTCGCCCCGCACCACGACGGTCATCAGCCCTCCCCCGATGGGGATCGTCCGGGCCACGCTTACATTGGCGGCCTTCACCATCGCGTCGGTCGCCTCGACGCTGCCGGTGAAGCCCTTCGTTTCGATCATGCCGATGGCTTCGCTCATACGCTGTGGGAATGCTCAGTTCTCTCGTCTCGCTCTGTCCGAATCGCTTCAACCACTCCAATCTCTCAAATCGTTCCCATCTCCCGCGCCGCTCCGCGTTCCCTTCCGCAGCCATCCTACGGCCGCCACCCTACCGCAGCAGTTCGCAGGGCGTGTCCGGCTGCAAATGGCACGCGTTGCCCTCGTCGGTGTCGATGTGCACCTCCAGCTTGAAACTCGGATCGACCCGCACCAGCAGCTTCTCGAAAACCACGCCGCACCCGCCGCCCACCCGCAACCGCATCGTCTCCCCGTTCTTCACCTTGTGATGCACCGCGTCGTCCGGATGCATGTGCACATGCCGCAGCGCCCGGATCACCCCCTCGTTCATCTCGAAAAACCCCGCCGGCCCCATCAGCATGCAGCCAGGCGTCCCCTGGATGTTCCCCGAACTCCGCAACGGCACCTCGAACCCCAGCGAGATCGAATCCGTATAGGCCAGCTCCACCTGGTTCAAACTCCGGCACGGACCCAGGATCCGCAGGTTCGAAATCACCCGGCTCCGCGGCCCGATCAACGTCACCGTCTCCCGCGCCGCAAACTGCCCCTCCTGGTACAACCACTTGTACGGCGTCAACGAATGCCCCACCCCGAACAACGCCTCCACCGCCGCCTGCGTCAGGTGACAATGCCGCGCACTCACGTTCACCACCAGCGGACTCGGCCCCCCCGCCGACCGCGGCAAAGGCTTCCCCAAACGCCGGTACACCTCCTGGCGCACCAGGTGCTCAACAACCGCCCGAGGCATGGAAGACGAGGCTACTGCCATGTATCGATGCCCCGCATCCCGACAGGCATCGCCTCCCGGGTCAATCCAAATCTTGCAGAATCTTCCAAAATCTTCCAAACTCTCCCCGCGTTCAGGCCCTCTCAACCCCGCCTCATGCAAGCCGAGGAACGTCAGGCCCGCATCGAAGACCACCTCAATCGTGCCGAGTTCGCGTCCCTCGACGAACTCGCCGAACTCGTCGATGCCTCCCCCTCCACCGTCCGTCGCGACCTCCAGACCCTCGAGGGACGCGGCACCGTCCGCCGTACCCATGGCGGCGCCCGGCTGGTCAACCCCCGCTCCGACGAATTCGTCTTCGCCGCACGGGATACCCATGAACTCGACGAAAAGGAGGCGATCGGACGCGCCTGCGCGGAGCTGATCCGCCCCAACCAGAGTCTCATCCTCGATGCCGGCACCACCGTCTTCCACGTTGCCCGCCACCTGGAATCCCGTACTCCCCAGATCATCACCAACTCCCTCCCGGTCGCCAACCTGTTCACCTCCAGTTCGCGCGTCGAAGTGCTCCTGTCCGGCGGTGTGCTCTACCCGCGCCTCGGCGTGCTGGTCGGCCCGCTGGCCGTCGAGACCTTCTCCCGCATGCACGCCGACGTCGCCATCATGAGCAGCGGCGGCCTCACCCTCGAAGGCATCACCAACTCCCACGGGCTCCTCATCGACATCCAGCGGGCCATGATCGCCGCCGCCGGACGGGTCATCCTCTGCCTCGATCACACCAAGTTCGGACGCCGCTCCATTTCCCCCCTCTGCGACCTCGACGCCATCGACACCCTCGTCACCGACCGCGCCGCCCCCGCTGCGCTCCTCGACCGGCTCCGCCAGCGCGGCATCGAAGTGGTCATCGCCCCCGGCTAGGGCAACCGGGTCAGACACGTCCATTTACAATCCTCCAGTTCTCTCGTCGCCAACGTCAGGAGGCGTTCGCCTCGCCCTCTCCGACTTTGCACGTGCCGCCGCCCGCCGGTTCGGGCTCAATCGCGGCCCATGGACCCCCGGCGCTGGAAATCCCTCCTCGGAGACGCCCCCGATCCCAGGCGCGCCACCCATCACCTTCAAATCCTCGCCGAGGCCGCCGACCTCGCCCCCCTCGAAGCCGGCCCGCCCGAACCCCGCCAGCTCCTGATCAACCTGCTCGCCGCCTCCCGCTGGCTCACCAGCCTCCTCCGGCAACATCCCGACTGGATCGCCGAAGCCACCGATCCCGACGCCCTCCGCCAGCCCCGCCGCCGTCAGGGACTCGATCGCGAAATCGACACCCTGACCGCCCTCCCCGATCGCACCGCCGCCCTCGACGGACTTCACCGCCTGCGCCAGCGCGAACTCCTCCGCATCGCCGCCCGCGACCTCGCCCGGGTCGCGCCCCTCCCCGAGATCCTCCTCGAACTCTCCAACGCCGCCGATGTCTTCCTCGAGGGCATCCTCCGCCGCATCACCCCCGAACTCACCGAACGCTGGGGTTCCCCCTGGCACCACGACCCCGACCAGCGCTGGACCCAGACCGCCTTCTGCGTCCTCGGCATGGGCAAGCTCGGTGGCCAGGAACTCAACTACAGCTCCGACGTCGATCTCCTCTTCCTGTACACCGACGAGGGCTACTCCTTCCGCACCCCCCCCAAACAACGCACCTCCACCTCCTCCGCCGTCCTCTCCAACCACGCCTTCTTCAAGCGGCTCGCCGAAGCCCTCATCCATGAAGCCTCCAGCCGCGGCGTGGACGTCGGCGCCCTCCGCATCGACATGCGCCTCCGCCCGGAAGGCGACGCCGGTCCCCTCGTCCGCTCCCTCGACTCCTACGAAAACTTCTACGCCGAGTGGGGCCAGTCCTGGGAACGCATGATGCTCCTCAAGGCCCGCGGCGTCGCCGGCAGCCTGTCCCTCGCCGGCGAATTCATCGAGGTCATCCATCCCTTCCGGTACCCGCGCGCCCTCGGCGAAGGCATCCTCCACGAAATGGCCGCCATGAAGGCCCGGCTCGAACAGGAAATCGTCCGGCCCGGCGAACTCGATCGCAACGTCAAGCTCGGCCGCGGCGGAATCCGCGAAATCGAATTCATCGCCCAGTCCCTCCAGGTCCTCCACGCCGGTCGCAATCCGTTCCTCCAATCCCATCAAACCCTCCCAGCCCTCAACAAACTCGCCCATTATCAACTGCTCCCCGAAGCCGATGCCCATGCCCTGTCCGATGCCTACCGCCTCCTCCGCGACGTCGAACACCGGCTGCAAATGGATGAACTCCGTCAGACCCATACCCTCCCCGACGATCCCGCCGCCCTCGACCGCATCGCCCGCCTGATGGGCGCCCCGGACCGGAAGGCCTTCGCCCGAATCCTCCGCCGTCACACCAGCCAGGTCCGGTCCCACTACGAACGCGTCTTCCAGTCCGACCCCGCCGCCCGCCCGGCCGATCCCTTCCCCCCCACCTTCGATCCGCCCCACACTCCGACATGGCTCGAACTCCTCCGGCACCATCGCTTCCGTGACCCCGACCAGGCCCTGCGCATGGTCCGCGCCTTCCTCGAAGGCCCCGGCTTCGGTCATGTCTCCCGTCGCACCAGCGAACTCGGACGCCAGCTCCTCGCCCGATTCCTCGAACTCTGCATCCCCGCCTCCGCCCCCGCCGCCGACGCCCCCGAGCCCCGGGCCGCCGATCCCTCGCTCACGCCGTCCCCCGACGCCCCCCCCTTCCAGCTCTCCGATCCCGACCGCGTCCTCGTCCGCCTCGACAGCTACATCGGCAACTACGGCGCCCGCGCCTCCCTCTACGAACTCTGGACCGCCCGCCCCAACGTCTTCGAACACATCCTCAAACTCTTCGATCGCTCCGAGTTCCTCGCCGAACTCGCCATCCGCGAACCCGACCTCGTGGACCAGCTCGAAGCCGGCGCCCACCTCCAACGCCACAAGGACGCCGCCCTCACCCTCGCCGACCTCCGCCACGGTCGTGACGATCCCGACCAGCACCTCTGGCTCCGGCGCTACTTCCAAACCGAATTCATGCGCCTCGGCCTTCGCGACATCCTCGGCCTCGCCGACTTCGAACACGCCAACCGCGAACTCACCCACCTCGCCGAAGCCTGCATCCAGTACGCCGTCGAGGTCGTCACCCGGCGCGCCCGCCTCCGCACCCCGCCCTTCGCCGTCATCGGCCTCGGCAAACTCGGCGGCGCCGAACTCGTGTACGGCTCCGATCTCGATGTCATCTTCGTCGCCCCCACCGACACCAGAGACCTCCCGCGCCTCCAGAAACTCGCCAACGAAGTCATCGACCTCCTCGCCACCCGCACCCCCCAGGGCGCCGTCTTCCCCCTCGATACCCGCCTTCGCCCCGACGGCGACAAGGGCCTCCTCGTCAACACCCTCCAGGCCCACGAGGACTACTACCGTCAACGCGCCCTGCTCTGGGAAATCCAGGCCCTCACCCGCGCCCGCGCCGTCGCCGGACACGACGCCACCGGCCGCGCCTTCGAATCCCTCGCCCGCTGCCTCACCAACTTCCACACGCCCTCCCTTCCCCTCGCCGCCCTCCAGCCCGGCTGGGATCGGGAAATCGCCCGCATGCGACGCCGCATCGAACTCGAACGAACCCCCAAGGGCCGCGACGCCCTCGCCTTCAAAACCGGCTCCGGCGGCCTCATCGACGCTGAATTCCTCGCCCAGACCCTCGCCCTCCAACACGGCTGGTTCCAACCCAACACCCTCCTCTCCCTCCGCCACGCCGCCGACCAGCACGCCCTCACCCCCGACGACGCCACCCGCCTCATCGCCAACTTCCGCCGCCTCCGCCACATGGAATCCATCCTCCGCCGCTGGAGCTTCGAAGGCGAAGCCGTCCTCCCCGACGACCCCGCCGCCCTGCTCCGCGTCGCCACCCGCTGCGGCTACTCCGCCACCGAACCGTTCCTCAACGACCTCGCCCGCTGGCGCGCCGAAATCCGCGAGATCTATCGTCGTCACCTCCCCGCTGCGTAGCCGCCGAACCTGACCCGCCGCCATGCAGCAGGGAGCAAAGCGTCCCTGCTCCCTCATCGCACCGGCCCTACCGCCCCAACGTCCGCGTCATCCGCCGGTACACCCGGTCGCTGCTGCACACGTACAGCATTCGATGTCCCGTCCCCCCAAATGCCACACTCACGCTCCCCTTGTCCTGCGGACGCGACACCACCCCGAGCGACCGCCCTTCGCCGTCGAACACCTGGATGCCGAGATGCGACGTCACCCAGACCCTCCCCTCCCCATCCGTCGCCGCCCCGTCCCCGCCGCTGTCCGCCCCCCCGTTCGGCACCGCCAGAACCGCCCGCCGTTCGCCGCCGCCCAGACTGCCGTCCGGATTCAGGGCAAACCGCCAGACGTGACGTCCTCCGTGTTCGCTGACCCAGAGCTCCGATTCGTCGGAACTCAGCGCAATCCCGTTGGGCCGGGCGATCCCCCCCGCCACGGTCGGCGGACGTGACATCTCACGGGCGCTCGTCGGCACCCGCTGGATCTGGCCCGCCGCGGTGTCGGTGAAAAACACATGGCCGCTCCGCGTCACCACCAGGTCGTTTGGCTGCACGCCCGTCGCCATGGTTTCCACCCGTTTCGATCCGGGCTCGATCGCCACGATGCGGCGCGTCTCGTTGGTGCCGGTCGCCTGGACGCAGGCATAGAGCCAGCCATCGGCGCCGAACTTCATCCCGCTGATCTTCGGCCCGTTCTCCAGCCAGAGCCGCGGCGTCCCCCCCGCGGCCGGCACCCGGTACACATCCCCGCGGGGCAGGTCGCTGAAATGGAAGTTGCCGTCGGCATCCGAGGCCGCGGCGTCGGTGAACGCATACCCTTCGCCCACCAATTCCCACCCCTCCCGGATGCCCCCATCCGGCAGCACCGCCTCCAGACCCACCCCCGCCCCGGGTTCCTCGCGCCACAGCCAGCGCAACGACTCGGGCAGGATCGCGCCCCCGTGCCGCCCGTTGTGCGCTCCGTCCCCGTACACGAACCGGTGATCGTACCCCGCAAACGCCAGCGCACTCGCCATCTCCAGGTTCGCCAGCGGCCAGTTCCCGTGCGCGTTGTTCAGATCGTTGCTTCCATCCTGCAGAAACACCCGGATCGGCTTCCTCCCGGTCTTGCGGATCAACGCCGGATAGACATGCCCGCCCCGGATGTTCACAAAGCTCCCAATGTGGCTCAGCACCTTCCCGAACCGGTCCGGCCGTTCCCACGCCACCGTCCAGGCGCAGATCCCGCCGCTGCTCATCCCCGCCACCGCGTTCCGTGCCGGATCGTCCGACAACCGCACCTCGAAGGTTCGCTCCACAAAGGGCAGCAACTCCTCGATCAGAAACCGCGCATAGGCGTCCCCCAGGGAATCGTACTCCACACTCCGGTTGTTCCGGTTGCCCCAGCCCGATCCGTCCGGCCCGCCCCCGCCCCGGTGCCCCGGATTGACGAACACCCCGATCGTCACCGGCATCGCCCCCTTCGCAATCAGGTTGTCCAACACGATCGGTACCCGCATCAGTCCCGTCTCGCCCACATACGCGTGCCCATCCTGAAACACCATGACCGCTGCCGGCTCCCGACCCTGGTATTGCGCCGGGATGTAGATCCAGCCGTGCCGATGCGTTCCCGGAAACACCCGCGACGCCTCGAACTCGAACGACTCCACCCGCCCCTTCGGCACCCCAGCCGCCCGTTCCGTCGATTCCAGACCCAGCCGGTACTCATCCGCCGCCGGAACCACGCCTGCCATCGCAAGACCCAGACAGCCCGTCACCCAAGCCATTCGAACGCGCATCGCCGTACCCTGCGCCTGCCGCCTTTCATTGTCCCGACCGAATTCCCCCCCGGACGCATCTCCATGGTGTCGGAGATTCCATCGGTCGAGGCATACAACGAGGGGAACGTCGGGGTCGGGGTCTTTGACATAGTCCCCAAGGAGGACCCGCAGTTGTTTGGACAGGATTCACAGGATCCACAGGATCCAGAAGATCCGCCTGCCTGCCGGGTTTCGCGGTGGGTCGAGAACTCCCTGTCTGTTGCTCCGCTCCATCCTGTTCATCCTGATCATCCTGTCCAAGAGCCTCAGACCAGACGCCTCGTGACTTTGTGAATCGCCCTGGAGGGCCGGCAGTTTCCCTGCGATCGGGTCCCGGAAACCCGGAGGGTTTCCAGAGATTAGCCGGGGGTCGGACCCGGCTCCGCGGGTTCGACCCCCGGGCAGCTATCCCCACTCGCACACGACCCCGCCAGGGGTCGCAGCACCCCTCCGTGAGTCCTCATCCCTCCGCTCCACTCCCATGCGCCCTCTCCAGGCCCGTCACGCCGCCAACCGTGTCACCCGCCGCAACCGCACATCGAAATCGTCCAGCTCCTCCGTCTTCTCGAAGCCCACCGTCACCATGTCCACCAGGCCATTCGCCCAGGCGTAACCGATCGACTGATCCTTCTTCTCCTCGTCGTTCCTCAGCCGGCCCTCGCCGATGATCTTCATCCCCACCACGCCCTTGCCTTGTGCCCGAATCCGTTCGAGCACCGGCGCCACCTTCTCGGGCGGCCCGTCCATCACCATCTGAAACGGATTGATCCGGGCATGCACCGAATCCACCCACGGTTCATCCACCACCGCCTCCAGCGCCGCCAGCGAATGACACGACACCCCGTGGGCCCGGATCACCCCCTTGCGCTTCAGCTCCGCCAGGATCTCCATCTGCCGCGCCAGCTCCCTCGGCCACGTCGCCGACTCCACGCAGTGCAGCAGCACCAGGTCCAGGTAATCGGTCTTCAGTTCCTTCAGAAACCGCCCCACCACCACGTCCGCATCCAACCGTTCCGGCTCGGGAATCCCCCCCGGCCGGAACCAGATCTTGCTCATCAGCATGTACTGGTCGCGCGGCACCCCCTCCAGAGCGGGAGGAAACAACCCGTGCGTCCCATACATGTCGGCCAGATCAAAACTCCGAACCCCACGCTCATGGATCTCCCGGATCAATCGGTGCGCATTCTCCACCCCCATTCGCGTGTGATTCGATTCCCGCATCCCTCCCCGCACCCCGGTCCCCATGCTCACCCGCGACGTCCGAATGCCCGTCCGCCCCAGCGTCACCGTGTCATAAGCCCCAAGGGCAGAAAGGCGCGGCTCGGTGGCGGCCCAGCCGCTTTGCGCGCCAAGCATGGCGCCGCCGATACCAAGGGCCGAAGTCTTGAGAAACTGGCGTCGTGCGATCTTCATGGGGCTTCCTGGGTTGAACGATCTGGGCCCTTCTACTCCCGCGCCCCCCCAGGGAAAAGCCCGAAGACGCCAATTCGCCACCTCCTCACCCGCAATTCAACGATGCACCGACGCCCCTTCGACACCCGCCAACCCACGGTGCCCTTCCGCCAATTCGGGACGAGACTTTCCCCGTGCCGTGGAGATGATCAGCTTCAGAAACCACCCCCACCCTGACGCCATGAATACCGTCGCCTCACTCGAACACGCGCTGAGTTACGTCGAGACCCAGATCGCCCCCTGGAAACGCCACGAGCACCCGCGAACCCCGCCCACGGTCACCCTCTCCCGCATGGCCGGCTCCGGTGGCATCGCCGTCGCCGAACACCTCGCCCGGTTCCTCCAGAAGCATCGCCCCGGCAACCGTGCCCCGTGGACCGTCTTCCACCGAAGCCTCGTCGAGAAAGCTCTCGCCGAACATAATCTCCCCGCCACCCTCGTCCGTTACATGCCCGAGGACCGCGTCTCCTACATCCGGGATACCATGGAGGAACTCCTCGGCCTTCACCCCTCCTCCACCACCCTCGACAAGCAGGTCGCCGAGACCACCCTCGGCCTCGCCCAGCTCGGGAATTGCATCCTCGTCGGACGCGGTGCCCATCTCATCCTCGCCAGCCTCCCCACCGCCTTCCACCTGCGCCTGGTCGGCTCCCCCGGGAAACGCGCCCAGCGCATCGCCGACCTCCGCCAGCTCGATCTCGCCGCCGCCCACGATTACATCCAGAAGGAGGACGCCGCCCGCCGTCGCCACCTCAAGTCCCACTTCGACGCCGACATCGACGATCCGCTCGCCTACCACCTGGTTCTCAATACCGACACCTTCTCCGTCGAGGAGGCCGCCGAAATCCTCGGCCATGCCGTCCTCCGCCGCTTCCCGGACTCCCCGGCCGCCGCCTGAACCGCAGGACCGCTCCGGGCTCGTCTCCACGCTCGCCGCCCAGCCGCTAGCCCCTTAGGCTCGGCTCCATGACGCTGGCCGAGCAGATGAGGCTCCTCGCCGCGGAGGCCAAATGCGCCTCCCGCGGTCTCGCCAAACTGTCCACCGCCGACAAGGACGCCTGCCTCCGGGCCATGGCCGACGCCCTCGATCGCGCCCTCCCCGCGCTGCTCGACGCCAACGCCCGCGACCTCGAGACCGGACGCGAACTCGGCCTGTCCGCCGCCATGCTCGACCGCCTCAAACTCGACGGGAAACGCGTCGCCGCCATGGCCCAGGGCCTCCGCGATGTCGCCGCCCTCCCCGATCCGGTCGGACGTGTCCTCGACGATCGCACCCGCCCCAATGGCCTCCGTCTCCAGAAAGTCGCCACTCCCATCGGCGTCATCGTCATCATCTACGAGTCGCGCCCCAACGTCACCGCCGACGCCGCCAGCCTCTGCTTCAAAACCGGCAACGCCACCATCCTCCGCGGCGGCAAGGAAGCCCTCCACTCGAATCGCCTCATCGCCGCCACCATGGTCGCCGCCGCCCGCGACGCCGTTCCCGCCTTCCCCGAACACGCCATCCAGGTCGTCCCCGTCCCCGACCGCGAAGCCATCCCCGCCCTGCTTTCCCATCCCGACCTGGTGGACCTCTGCATCCCCCGCGGTGGCGAAGGCCTCATCCGCGCCGTCACCGACTGCTCCAAGGTCCCCGTCATCAAACATTACAAGGGCGTCTGCCACATCTTCGTGGATCGCGAGGCCGACCCGGCCATGGCCGAGGCCATCGTCGTCAATGCCAAATGCCAGCGCCCCTCCACCTGCAATGCCGCCGAAACCGTCCTCGTGGACTGGCCCATCGCCACCGGGTTCCTTCCTTCCCTCGCCGCCCAACTCTGGGAACGCGGGGTCGAACTCCGCACCGATGTCCCCACCCGCACCCTCCTCGGCATGAAAGGCCGCCCCCCCGAGGGAAAACTCGTCGCCGCCCAGCCCGACGACTGGTCCCGCGAATACAACGATCTCATCCTCAATGTCCGCGTTGTGGACGGCCTCGGCGACGCCATCGCCCACATCAGCCGCCACGGCTCCGCCCACTCCGAATCCATCGTCACCCGCAACGAGGCCGCCGCCCGCCGCTTCCTTCTCGAAGTCGATTCCGCCGCCGTGTACTGGAATGCCTCCACCCGGTTCACCGATGGCGCCGAGTTCGGCATGGGCGCCGAAATCGGCATCAGCACCGACAAACTCGGCGCCCGCGGCCCCATGGGCCTCGACGAACTCTGCACGTACAAGTGGATCGGCACCGGCACCGGACAGATCCGGGAATAACCCCGCGCCCCCTCCCTCCGCCATGCCCCCGCCCGTCCCTGCCCCCGCCCATCCCCCCACCGAACGCCGCACCCCCTGGGTGCAACTCCGCACCTTCAGCTATCACCCAACCCTCTACCCGGCCATGATCCGAGGAGCGTCCCCCGACGCCACCCCCGGTTCCCTGGTCGCCGTCTACGACAAGGACGGCTACCCCTTCGGTGCCGGCTTCTACCATCCCCGCGCGCGCGTCCCCCTCCGCGTCCTCCACCACGGACCCGACGCCGTTACCGAACAGCACCTCCTCGATCAACTCGACCGCGCTGTCGCCCTGCGCCATGACGTCCTCCGCCTCCCCGACCACACCGACGCCTACCGCGTCGTCCACTCCGATGGCGACAGCCTCAGCGGCCTCGTCGTGGACCGCTTCGCCGATGTCCTCAGCGTCTCCGTCCACAGCCTCGGCGTCTTCCAACGCCTCCCCAACTGGCTGGATCATCTCCATCGCCGCCTCGGAACCCGCCATGCCGTGATCGAGGTCGACGAACGAGCCGCCCGCTTCGAAGGCATCCGCCGCGCCGGCGCTCCCCCGCCCCCGCTCCAGTCGGTCAAGATCCGCGAACACGGCATCCGCCACGAAGTGGACTTCGCGGAGGGCCACAAGACCGGCTTCTTCTGCGACCAGCGCGACAACCGACGTCGCCTCACCGCCTTCACCCGCGGCGCCCGCGTCCTCGACCTCTGCTGCTACACCGGCGGGTTTGCACTCGCCGCCAGGATCGCAGGAGAGGCAACCGAAGTGACCGGTGTGGACCTCGACGAAACCGCCATCGCCCGCGCCCGCCGCAACGCCAACCTCAATCAGGCCCGCATCGAGTGGATCCACTGCGACGCCTTCACCTGGTGCCGCCAGATGCAGAAGAACCGCGAACGCTGGGACGTGGTGGTCCTCGACCCCCCCAAGCTCGTCTTCGACCGCGAAGACACCGACGGCGGCACGAAGAAGTACGAGGACCTCAACATCCTCGGCCTTTCCCTGGTCCGTCCCGGCGGCCTCTTCGTGACCTGCTCCTGCTCCGGGATGGTGGACGAGGACGAATTCGACCGGATCGTGATCAAGGCCGCCCACCGGCAGGGACGACGACTCCAGTTCCTCGACCGCACCGGCGCCGCCCCCGACCACCCCGTCCTCTCCACCTGCCCCGAAAGCCGCTACCTCAAGGTCCGCTGGACCCGGGTCCTCTAAGCCGTAACCATGCAGTAAGCTGCTGGTTTTTGGGGCGACGAGGCACCCGTCGCGCGAATCCTGCACGAGGCGCTTGGCGGGAAATTCAGGCCTCGGGGCCGGGTGAACTCTAACCACTAACCAATTTATAGAGTCCGACTCTTTATTGTTGCCGCACATTCCTCTGCCCGCCCCCCCTTGAATCTCATCGTCCCGCCTGGGACGCCCTGATCTCCGATCGTCAACAAGTAATATAATATAATAGGTCGGTCAATTCTTATTAGACAGTCAATAACTACGTGCAGGGCGTTTTGTATGTATACGTCCGTCAACAATAGAGTGCCGGTCTATTTGCCTAAATAGTCAACAATATGATGCCGGGAGTGTTGTCTGCATAGTCAACAATATTATCCCAGTGTTACTCTCATTCTTCTCAAGCCAACCAGCTCGCCAAAGCCTCGGGGCCATCCGCCCACACCAAATCGCACCCCTGTTTGCCCAGCGCACTCCTCTCCCGTTACCTTGCCCCGCATGGCGCATGGCAAGCCGGGGAAGGTTTATCTCGTGGGCGCAGGTCCGGGCGATCCGTCACTCCTAACACTCCGCGGGGCTCAGGTCCTCGGACGCGCGGACGTGGTGGTGCATGACGCCTTGGTTCCCACCGCGCTCCTGATCCGACATGCCCCGCCCCAGGCCGAGTCCATTCCGGCCCGCCCGACCCCGCCCGCCCCTCCCCGCTCTCAGGAGGACATCAACCGCCTGCTCATCGAGCATGCCCGCGCAGGCCGCACAGTGGTCCGCCTCAAGGGCGGCGATCCCTGCCTCTTCGGACGCGGCGGCGAAGAGGCCGAGGAACTCGCCGACGCCGGGATCCCCTTCGAGATCGTCCCGGGCGTCTCTTCATTCCTGGCTGCACCCGCCTCCGCCGGCATTCCCGTCACTCACCGCGAATACGCCTCGGCCGTCACCGTGGTCACTGGTCATGAAGATCCCGGCAAGCCGGGATCCATGGTGGACTGGGGCGCAGTGGCCCGGGCCCATGGCACGAAAGTCATCCTCATGGGCCTCGAACGACTGCCTGCCATCGTGGAGGCCCTCGTCGCCGGAGGCCTCCCCCCAACCACCCCCGTGGCCGTCATCCGCTGGGGCACCACCGCCCGCCAGCAGACGGTCACCGGCTCCCTGGCCGACATCGCCGAAAAGGTTCGTACCGTCGGCCTCGCCGCCCCCGCCCTGGCGGTCGTCGGCGAGGTCGTCCGCCTCCGCGACCACCTCAACTGGTTCGAAAAACGCCCCCTGTTCGGCCGGCGTATCGTCGTCACTCGCCGCCGTGAACAGGCCGCCGACCTCACCGCCCGCCTCGAAGAACTGGGCGCCGAAGTCCTTGAAATCCCCGCCATCGCCATCCAGGCCCCCACCGCCCGGCAACCCGTCGTCGAGGCGCTCGCCGGCCTGGGCGAATACGACTGGATCGTCTTCAGCAGCCCCAACGGCGTGTCCGCCTTCTTCGGTGCCCTCCTCGCTGCCTACGACGACATCCGCACCCTCGGACGTGCCCGTCTGGCCGCCGTCGGGCCCGCCACCGTCGCCCGTCTCCGCGACTTCCACGTCCGTGCCGACGCCGTCCCCTCCGAATTCCTCGGGCGCCACCTCGCCGCCGCCATCGCCGAACAGGAAAGCCTCGACAACCTCCGCATCCTCCTCGCCCGCGCCCAGGTGGCCAATCCCGACGTCTGCCGCGAACTCGAGAAGCACGGTGCCATCGTGGACGATGTCGCCTTCTACGAGACCCTCGCCGCACCCGCTTCCCCGTCAGACCCCCACGCGCGCTGGCTCGAGGAGGGCGTGGACTGGATCACCTTCACCAGTGCCTCGACCGTCGAGCATTTCCACAAGCGCTTCCCCCTGACCGCCCTCCTTGCCCGCCATCCACAGCTCCGTCTGGCCTCGATCGGACCCGAGACCTCCAAGGCCATCACCGCCCTCGACCTGAGCCCCGCGGCCGAGGCACGACCCCACACCCTCGACGGGCTGGTGGCCGCCCTGCTCGCTTCAGACCCCACCCGCTGACCAGGGTTCAAGACGCCCCCGGGACTCAGCCGCTCCGTCGCGCCAGCGCCCGCCGGGCCTCCCGACCCATCGTGCGGCCCAACCGCCGGGCCCCGGACACCGGCGCATTTCCGGTTCCTTCCCACCGTCGCTCGCCTTCGAAAGCCACCGCCCGCAAACGCAACGCCTCGCCCTCGACCCGGGCCCAGGCCGCCACCGGACTCAGGCAGCCGCCGCCGAAGCCCGCCAGAAAAGCCCGCTCAGCCTCCACACACTCCCGGCTGACGGCGTCCTCGATTCGCCGGCAAAGAGCCAGCAATCGCCGATCGCCCTTGCGGATCTCCAGACCGATCGCCGCCTGGCCGGGCGCAGGCAGCATCTCCTCCAGGTCAAGAGGACGACCGCGCAGTTCCAACCCCCATCCCCCGACGCTTCCATCCTCCGCTTCGAGGACCCGCCCTTCGGCGTCGAGCCGGATCCCCAACCGCTCCAAACCCGCCGCCGCCAGCAGCGTGGCATCGAATTCCTGCGTCGCCGCCAGCTTCGCCAACCGCGTCGGCACGTTCCCGCGGATTCCCACGATCCGAATGTCGGGACGTCGCCACCGCAACTGCGCCGCCCGCCGGGTGCTGCTCGTCGCCACCACCGCCCCCTCCCGCAACGCTTCCATGCCGCCGCCGGGACACCGCACGTCCCAACCGCGACGGCCCACCAGCACATCCCTCGGGTCAGCCCGAAGCAGCACGCCGCCCAGACGCAGGCCGTCCGGCAGTTCGGTGGGCAGATCCTTCAAGCTGTGCACCGCCAGGTCCGCCTCACCCTCGATCAAGGCCACCTCGAGTTCCTTCGTGAACAGCCCCTTCGGCAGTGTCTGCCCGGAGGCGCGCCACGACGCCGCCTGCATCCTGTCCCCCGTGGTCTTGATCACCTGCAACCCCACCTCCAGCCGCCCGTCCGCGTCCCGGCACAACCCCGCGACCAACCTCGACTGCGCCATCGCCAGCGCGCTGCCCCGGGTCGCAATGCGTACCCGCCTCGTTTCGTCGTCCCTCCGATGCGCCATCTCGGTGCTCCTTCTAGGCCGGGGCCGACATGGCCCCCGATGCCGCCGCGCCCCGGGCCGAAACCACCGCCGTGAGCAGACCGGACGCCCGCTCCCGGATCAATGCCTCGCACCGCGCCACCTCGGCCTCGCGCTGCCGCAGATGCGCCTTCGCGATGGCCTCCAAATCGTCCACGTTGAAAAGATACACGTCCGAAATTCCGATCACCCCGGGGTCGATGTCCCGCGGTACCGCCAGATCCACCAGCAACAGCGGACGCCGCCCCCGCGCCACCATCAACGCCTCCACCCGCCCGACATCCAGCACATACCCCGGCGACGACGTGCTGCTGATCCAGACGTCCGCGTCCGGCGCCGCCTCCTCCCAGTCCGCGATCGCCCGCGTCCGCTCCCCCAGCACCCCCGCCAGCGCCTCCGCCCGCTCCACCGTCCGGTTGGCAATCCACACCTGGGCCACCCCGCGCGACAACAACGCCCGCGCCACCTTCTCCCCGGTGTCCCCCGCGCCCACCACCAGCACCTGCCGCCCCTCCACCGTCTCGAAAATCCGCTCGGTCAACTCAACCGCCACCGACGCCACCGAAATGCCCCCGCGCTGAATCTGCGTTTCCGACCGGATCTGCTTGGCCACATTGAACGCCCTCTGAAACGCCCGGTTCAGCCGGGCCCCGGTGTGCCCGTGACGCCGCGCCAGTTCGTACGCCCGCTTCAACTGCCCCAGAATCTCCGTCTCCCCCAGCACCATCGAATCCAACCCGCTCGCCACCCGGAACAGGTGCTCGATGCTGGCCGGCTCGGAATGCACATACAAGACCTCGCCCGGCGGTTCTCCATCCCACCGGCTCGCCTCGATCAGGTAACGCCGCGCCTCCTCAACCCGGGCAGTCTCGATCTCCAGGTACACCTCCACCCGGTTGCACGTCGATAACCATACCGCCTCCGCGGCAATGCCTCCCGTCCGCAACCCCTCCAGCGCCGCCGGGATCGCCGTCTCCTCCAAGGCGAAACGCTCGCGCACCTCCACGGGCGCGGTCCGATGACTCAGGCCAACACAGTAAACCGGCATGACGCTATTTGTGCAGCGGCGACATCAGGTTCGTACCCCAGAAGGTCAGCATGACGAAGGCAAAACTCCCCAGCGCCCCCCATGCCAGCGGCCTCGGACCCCACCCGTGCCGCAACCGCAATCCCAGCAGCGCCGCATACGCCACCCACACCACCGCCGACCACACCACCTTCGGATCCCCCCGTACCGCCGCCACACCCACCTCCCGCATCAACCCCACCGTCAGCAACAGCCCCGCCGTCAGCAATCCCAACCCCACCCCCAACGATCCCGTCACCACCTTCTCCAACCGCTCCATCGCCGGCAATCGCGACAGCAGCGCCCGCACCTTGTGGAACTTCAGATCGTGCTCCTGCGCCAGATACAGCATCGCCGCCGCCGCCCCCAGCCCGAACGTCCCGTACGACAGCAGAATCAACCCCGCATGCAGACTCACCAGGCCGCGCGTCACCTCCCATTCCATCGCCGGTGCAGGCCGGTCCAATCCGGGCTGCAGCCCAAAGACCCCCATCATCAGCAACAGCGGCGCCCCAAAAGCACACAGAAACCGCAGTCGCGACCACATCCCCACCACCAGGTGCAGCACCACCACGGTCCAGGAAATGAACATCACCGCCTCGAACAGGTTGGTCACAGGGCAGCGTTGCAGCGAGAATCCACGCGCCAGCAATGCCGCCGTGTGGGGGACGCACGCCAGCGCCAGCCACGTGTAACACCAGCTGTCGTCCCGCCGGAACCCGCGCCGCCACAACAGCACCGCATACCCGGTCGCTGCCGCATAGAACAGCACCGC
Organism: Verrucomicrobiia bacterium; assembly: GCA_019634625.1. Classification (NCBI taxonomy): domain Bacteria; kingdom Pseudomonadati; phylum Verrucomicrobiota; class Verrucomicrobiia; species Verrucomicrobiia bacterium. Next base: position 35,626 of record JAHCBA010000039.1, on the reverse strand, counting down.
CACCCCAAACAGCAATCGGTCGGACATCACGCCCACCCCGGTACCCTAGGCCACCCCTCCCTCCCCGGAGAAGCAAAAGTCCGCCCTCGCCCCCGCCTGGGTCAGCCCCTCTGGCCTGCCCCGGTGCATCCCCGTCTATGTGGGTGCGGAGGCCCGAATCGAAGGGACGAGTTCGCGAGTCCCCAACCCACTGCACCCCACCGTTGCGGCCGCGTGGAACCCGCCCCCCCAATGCCACGCTTCGCCAGGCTCGCCCCTCTCCCCACAACTCCGGGTTGCACGGGCCCTGCACTTCCTCCGGATAATCTCCTTGCCCCACCGCGCGCCCGTCCCCCCACACTGACGCCGCCAGGGCCCATGGAATGCGGACCTGCAAACCCCGCCAGGGCCGGAAGGCAGCAACGGTAGCTCGCTCCGCATCTGCCGTGGTGTCCCTGGCATTCCCTTTCCCCTCCCGCGCCATGAGCTACCAGGTCATCGCCCGCAAATACCGCCCCCAGCGCTTTGCCGAGGTCGTCGGACAGGAACACGTCACCCAGACCCTCGCCAACGCCATCCGCTCGGGACGCATCGCCCACGCCTACCTCTTCTGCGGCCCCCGCGGCACCGGCAAAACCACCATCGCCCGCATCTTCGCCATGGCCCTCAACGCCACCGGCGGACCCAGCGCCGATTTTGACCTCGACGACCCCCGCTGCCGGGAAATCGCCGAAGGCCGCTCCCTCGATGTCCTCGAAATCGACGGCGCTTCCAACAATGGCGTCGAACAAGTCCGCGAACTCCGCGATACCGCCCGCTTCGCCCCCGCCGCCTCGACCTACAAGATCTACATCATCGACGAGGTCCACATGCTCACCACGGCGGCCTTCAATGCCCTCCTCAAAACCCTCGAGGAACCCCCCGCCCATGTGAAATTCCTCTTCGCCACCACCGACCCCGAACGCGTCCTCCCCACCATCCTCTCCCGCTGCCAGCGCTTCGACCTGCGCCGCATCCCCGCCACCCTCATCGTCCGCCACCTTCAATCGATCGCCGAAGCCGAGGGTGTCACCATCGCCACGCCCGCCCTTCAGGCCATCGCCCGCGGCGCCGATGGCGGCATGCGCGACGCCGAAAGCACGCTCGATCAGCTCATCAGTTTCTGCGGAGACCGCATCGAGGAGTCCGATGTCCTCTCCATGTTCGGGCTCGCCGCCCGAGGCCAGATCCTCGCCCTCGCCCGCGCCGTCCTTGAATCCAATCCCGCCGCCGCTCTCACGGAACTCAACGAACTCGCCCGCAACGGCAAGGACCTCAGCCGACTCCTCCACGATCTGCTCCAACACTTCCGCAACCTCATGATCGCCCAGGTCACCCATGGCGACCTTTCCCTCCTCGAAGTCACCGAATCCGAGGCCCTCGAACTTGCCGGCCAGACCTCCACTGCCTCCCAGGACGCCGTCACCCGCATCCTGGATATCCTCACCTCCGCCGAACGCCGCCTCCGCGACGCCGTGGCCCGGAAGATCTTCTTCGAAGTGACTCTCCTCAAAGCCATCGAGGCCCGCAACGCTGTCAACCTCGACCTCGTCCTCCAGCACCTCCAGCAACTTCGTCACGAAGCCGCACCTGCCGCACCCCAACCTCCGACGCCGCCCTCCTCACCGGCCGCCCCAACCGCCGCGCCGGTCGCCGCCAACCCCTCCCACCCTGCCTCCCGCCCATCCGTTGACACACCCGCCGCTGCCCCCGCACGGGCACCCGCACCCGCACCCCCCATCCCGGCTCCAACCTCGTCCGCCCCTTCCGCCCCGGCCCAAGAAGGCATTCCCGACGATCCCGTCTCCCTTTGGACCCGCCTCGTTGCCGCCGCCAGTCCGATGGCACGCGCCGCCCTCCAGTCCGGACACCCCCTGCACATCGAACGCGGCGTTCTCTCGGTCGGTTACCCGCCCGCCCACGACCATCAGCGCACCCTGGTGGATCAGGAACGCACCCGGAAGGCCCTCGAGGCACGGTTGTCCGCACTGGGCGCCCCGCTCACCCTCCGGTTCATCCGCCTCCCCGACGACCCCGCCGCCGATCCCGCCACCCCCTCGCCTGCCCCGACGCCACCGCCCGCATCCACCCCGCGCACCCCGCCCCCTGCCGCATCTTCAACGGCCGCCCCGGCCCGTCGCCGCCCTGCCCCCACCGACAAAGTCGCCCCCATCAAGATCGACCCGGTCGAGTTCAAGAACGACCCCCTCATCAAGGAGGCCCTCGAACTCTTCAAAGGCGAACTCGTCATCCCCGACACCCCAGCCCCCGAGTAGCAAGCATTCAGGGCGCCTTCCTACGACCACTCCCACAATCGCCTCCAACCCCCTCATTGCCCCCCCTTGACCCGTAACCCTGTTAAGTGACCAGGCGGTTCTTGGATTCTTGACCATCACCAAAACACCAAAACAATAGGCCAGGCGCTTTAATTGTTTACTGATTGCTAATGAGACAGTCGATTTAATTTTGACCCTGCCTGAGCTGCACCAGGTTTCCACTCTTCACTCCCCACCACCCCGCCACCGCCAAATAAATAAATAATAGGCCAGGCGATTTAAACATTTACCGATTCCATTCAATAAGACAGACGATTTATAAATTGACCCTGCCTTCTGCCTTGCTTGATCCGCACCACCTCTCCACTCCCCCGCTTCTCCCCACCCCAGGCGCCTCATTGCCGCTCCCATCGTCCCTCCCTCCCGCGCCCGGCCGCAATATACTTGGCAACGTCCCCGTCCTCGCGATGGGATGGGGCTCGTGAAACCGACCAGGGCCCCCCGCCGCTTCCGCCTTTCCACGTGGCTGTCCATCGCCCTCATGTCCGGGCCCCTCCTCGTTCATGGCGAGGAACTCGCTCCGCTGCCGGTTCAATTCCCGGCCCCCACCCTCCGCGGAACCCCCAGCGACCTTCCCTCAGGGCCTCACGTCGAACCCCCTCCGGAGAAGCCGCTCCCCCCTTTCCTTGCACCCCCAGGCGTCACCAACCTCGCCCTCGCCAAACGGGTCACCAGCAGCGTCCGCCCCTTCACGGGCAGCCTCGCCCAAGTGACCGACGGCCGGAAGGAACCGGATGATGATCAGGTGGTGGAGTTCCGCCGTGGAACGCAATGGGTCCAAATCGACCTCGGTGCCCCGGCCACCCTCCATGCCATCGTCGTCTGGCATGACCACCGGTTCCTCCAGCTCTTCCGCGATGTGATTATCCAGGTGGCGGACGATCCGGACTTCATCGAAAACGTCCGAACTCTTTACAACAACGACCGCGACAACTCAGCCGGCCAGGGGGTGGGCACCGACAAGGAGTACTTCGAAACCTACCAGGGCCGAACCTTCGACGCTGGCGGCGTGGTCGCCCGCTATATCCGCTCCTACACCACCGGCAGCAGCCTCAGCGCCCTCAACGTCCGCCAGGAAATCGAGGTGTACGGCTACGCCCTTCCTTGAGCCAATCCAGCTCCCTCCAGCTCCCATTACCCCCTCATCCCCCATCTTCGATACCGTCCCCAACTCCAACCCCCATCGAGTCCCATGAACGCCTCCCACCATACTCCCAGCCCAGCCTCCAGCCGCCGCTCATTCCTCGGTCGCCTCGGGGCCCTCGCCGGCGGTGCCGTCGCCCTCCCAACGTTCATTCCTGCCCGGGCCCTCGGCCGCGACGGCCATACCCCGCCCAGCGACCGCATCACCCTCGGAGCCATCGGCATCGGGGGCCGTGGCACCCACGTCCTGGAAGCCTTCCTCCATGAACCGGGCGTCCAGTTCGTCGCCATCTGCGATGTCAAAGCCAACCGCCGGCAGGCGGTCAAGCGCATGGCCGACACCCGCTATGGCAACACCAACTGCGCCACCTACCGCGACCTCCGCGAGTTCCTCGCCCGCCCCGACATCGACGCCGTCCTGATCGCCACCGGACCCAACTGGCATGCTCCGGCCTCCATTCTCACCGCCAGGGCCGGCAAAGACGTCTATTGCGAAAAACCCTGCACCAAGAACATCGCCGAAAGTATCGCCCTCGCCCAAACCTTCCGCCGCACCGGCCGCGTCTTCCAAGCCGGCACCCAGCGCCGCAGCCTCCCCAACTTCGCCTTCGCCGCCGAACTCTGCCACCAGGGACGCCTCGGCCAGCTCCATACCCTCCACGCCCACCCCGGCGGCCTCGGCACCGGCACCAGCGGCTGGGCCGAACCCCAACCCGAACCCGACAAGGACGACGCCGACTGGGACCTCTACCTCGGCCCGGCCGCCTGGCGCCCCTTCAATCGCAGCCTCCTCAATAACGGCGGCGGCTTCGAAAAAGGCGGCGGCATGGTCGGCGGCGGCTGCCTCGAATGGGGCTCCCACTGCGTGGACCTCTGCCAATGGGCCAACCAGGCCGACGACACCGCCGCGGTCGAGTACTGGCCCGTGGGTGATCAACTTCACGCCCGCTACGCCAACGGCGTCAAACTCGTCCTCCGCAACGATGGCTGGCTCCCCCTCGGCTCCTGCCCCGTCCGCTACGAAGGCTCCCTCGGCTGGGTCGAAACCGGCGACAACGGCGAAGTCGCCGCCCACCCCGAAAACCTCATCGACCGCTCCCGACCCAAAATCGCCGGATACCCCGCCAACTTCCATGTGCGCGATTTCCTCGCCTGCGTCCGTTCCCGCGCCCAACCCCGCGCCAACGCCGACGTCGCCTGCTGGTCCCATATCACCTGCCACGCCGCCAACATTGCCCTCTTCCTCGGTCGCAAAGTCACCTTCGACCCCGTGAAGCTGGCGTTCATCGGCGATGACGAGGCCAACCGCCTCCGCTCGGAGGCCCTCCGCGAACCCTGGCGCATCTGAACCCCCTCCCTGCACCTGCCAGCCACCCCCGTCCCCCATCCTCATGAACCGCTCCTCGATCGCCTCCCTTGCCGCCTCCCTGATCGCCCTGCTGGCGGCCCTCCCCACCCTCGCCGCCGAGCCTCCCTACGCCTCGGCCGAACAGGCCCGCCAGGCACTCTCCATCCTCCAATCCAGCGCCCCCCCCTCCGAAAAGGCCGTGGCCTGCAAACGCCTCGCCGTGTACGGCGGACCCGAGGCCGTCCCCGCCCTCGCCAACCTCCTCTCCGATCCCCAACTCGCCTCCTGGGCCCGCATCCCGCTCGAAGTCATCCCCGGTCCCGAAGCCGACCTGGCCCTCCGTCAGGCGCTCTCCCGCCTCAATGGCAACCTCCTCGCCGGGGTCATCAATTCCATCGGCGTCCGCCAGGACGCCTTGGCCGTGGATCCCCTGATCCTCCACCTCCAGGATCCCAACACCGAAGTCGCCAACGCCGCCGCCATCGCGCTCGGTCGCATCGCCTCAACCCCCGCCGTCGCCGCTCTCGAAGCCGCCCTCGCGTCAACCCCATCCGCCCTCCGCTCCTCCGTCGCCGAGGCCCTGATCCTCGCCGCGGAAAGCGCCCTCGATCAGCAACAACCCGGGCAGGCCTCCCGGCTCTTCCACACCGTCCGCCAGGCGAACGTCCCCCTCCAACGCCAGCTCGAAGCCACCCGCGGCGCCATCCTCGCCCAACCGGCCTCCGGCCTCCCCCTCCTCCTCGACACCCTCCGCAATCCCCTCCACCCCGCCTTCGCCATGGGCCTCCGGACCGCCCGCGAACTCCCAGGCCAGCCCGTCACCGAAGCCCTCGCCGCCGAACTCTACCGCCTCCCGGACGACCGCCAGTCCCTCCTCCTCCTCGCCCTTGCCGACCGTCGTGACGATGCCGTCGCCCCGGCCATCCTCGGCGCGGTCAATCGCGGTTCCACCCCGCTCCGCCTTGCCGCCATCTCCACCCTCGAACGCCAGGGCTCCGCCGACGCCATCCCCGCCCTCCTTCAGGCCGGCGTCGATCCCCAACCCGATGTCGCCCAGGCCGCTCAAAGCGCCCTCACCCGCCTCCCCGGCGACGCCATCGACCGCGCCCTGGCCGCCCGCCTCCCCCAGGCCTCCGGCCCCACCCGCCTCCTCCTCGTCTCCCTCGCCGGCCAGCGCCGCATCGCCGAGGCCGTCCCCGAACTCCTCCAGTCCGCACAATCCGACAACCCCCAGCTCCGTCGCCAGGCCATCCAGGCCCTCGGCGAAGCCAGCACCGCCGCCCATGTCGGCCCCCTTGCCGATCTCCTCCTCGCCGCCCCTTCCGAAGAGGAACTGGAAGACCTCGAAACCGCCCTCGATACCGCCTGCGACCGGATCTCCGACAAGGCCGGCGCCACCGCCCCCCTGCTGTCCAGACTCGCCAACGCCGAACCCGAGGGCCGTGCCGCCCTCCTCCGAATCCTCGGCACCACCGCCACCCCAGGGGGTCTCCGGGCGGTCCACGCCCATCTTGCCCACCCCGACGAATCCGTCCGTGATACCGCCTTCCGCGTGCTCGCAGCCTGGCGCGATCCCGCGGCCATCCCCGCCCTCGTTCAGGTCCTCCGTTCCCCCGCCCAACCCGTCCACCAAACCCTCGCCCTCCGCGGCGCCGTCCGCCTCCTCGCCCAAGGCAATCTCGCCCCCGCCCAACGCCTCCCCGCCTATCGCGACCTCCTCGCCCTGGCCCAACGACCCGACGACCGCAAACTCATCCTCTCCGGCCTCGGCTCCGTCCCCGATCCCGACGCCATCCCCGTCGTCCAGCCGCTCCTCGCCGATCCCTCCATCCGGACCGAGGCCGAATCCGCCCTCCTCAGCATCGCCACCCATCTCACCTCCTCCGCCCCCGCCCAGGCCGAAGCCCTGGCCAAACAACTGAAAGCCTCCTCCACCGATGCCTCCATCCGGGACCAGGCCGCCCGGGTCCTCGAACGCCTCGACCAATACGGCGACTACATCACGGCCTGGCAGTTCGCCGGTGCCTACACCCTCTTCGCCGGCGAAGGCGGTTCCCTCTTCGCCCGGGAGTTCCCCCCGGAAAGAGACGATCCCTCAGTCCAGTGGCAACCCCTCCCCGCCGGCACCCAGGCCCATCGCCCCTGGATGATGGACCTCCTCGCCACCGGCACCGGACCCAACCGCTGCGCCGGTTATGCCCGTACCTGGGTCCACTCCGCCGTCGCCCAGCCCGCCCAGGTCGAACTCGGAGCCGATGACGGACACAAACTCTGGTGCAACGGCGAACCCGTCTCCCAGGCAAACCGCGGTGGCGCCGCCGTCCCCGGCGAATTCAAGACCATCGTCTCCCTCCGCCAGGGCTGGAATCTCCTCCTCCTCAAGATCACCCAGGACACCGGCCCCTGGGAGTTCTGCCTCCGCCTCCGCACCTCCACCGGAGAAAGACTCGAAGGCCTGAAGATCAGCGCCGCCCCCCCCGAGTCCGCCTCGCATTAACGTCCATCCGGAACGGGGGGAGGGGCGAGCGTCCTCGATGACTGGGAACAGGTTCATCGCCCGCCAGGCGATTTGCCCGCACATGGCAGCCATCGGCTCGCTGATGTTACGCGGCTTGCGGCCCGGGCGGATCCTCTCCTTCGCCACCTCGGAGTCGTCACCGCACCCTCGATCCCGGGGATTCGATGAGCCTGGAGCTCTGGAAATGAGGAGCCTGGAAGCTTGGTAGCGCGTACGGGAATCGAACCCGTCTTTCAGCCTTGAGAGGGCCGTGTCCTAACCGATAGACGAACGCGCCACATGGGCGGGGGACCAGTCAAATACGGCACGCCCTCCCTTGTCAATCGCCCCAGTCCTCGAATCAACCCTCCCCAAGACGCATCCTTGCCGCCGGCAGCGCTTCGCAACCAAGCTGCCGCCGCTTGAAGGCACTCGCTTCGGATGGCTGGAGACTCGCCGCGGCGGCAGGCGTGGGCACCTTGTGGGCGGCGTCGTTCCCCCGCCTCGACATGGCCGCCTTTGCCTGGCTGGTCCCGGGTGCCCTGCTGCTCCTGGTCACCGGCGCCCAACCCGGCCTAGCCTTCCGCACCGCCTACGTCGCCGGGGCCGTCCACTACGCCATCAGCCTGTCCTGGCTCCGCTACATCCCTTTCCCAGCCGGCGCCTACGCCGGATGGGTGGCACTCAGCCTCTTCCTGGCCCTTTTCCCGCCCCTCTGGGTACTCGCCGTCACCACCTGCGGACGCCGCCTCGGTGTGCTGGGAGCCGAACCGTGCCCACCCCGGCAGTGGGCCGTGCACCTCCGCGGGATCTCCGCCTGGCGACTGCAAGGTTGGTGCCTCACCGCCGCCGCCGCCTGGGTCGCCTGGGAAATGCTTCTCGCCCGCCTGTTCGGAGGCTTTCCATGGAACCTCCTCGGAGCCTCCCAGTACCGGATTCTTCCTCTCGTGCAGACGGCTTCGATCGCAGGCGTGTACGGCATCAGCTTCCTCGTGGTCTGGTTCTCGTCCGCTCTGGCCATCGCCCTCCTCCTGCTGGTCCGCTATCCGGGGCAACGCACCCTCTGGTACGGCACGCTGGCCCCTCCCGGTCTTGCCGTCCTCGTCGCCTGCGTTGCCGGATTCGCTGCGCTCCGCGCTCCGCCCCCCCCATCGCGCCTCGCCGTCGCCATGGTCCAGCCCAGCATCCCGCAGACCGTCATCTTCGATCCGGCAGAGTCCGCCAATCGCTTTGAAGCCCTCCTCGATCTCACCCGCCAGGCAGTCGCTTTCCAACCCAACCTCATCGTCTGGCCCGAGGCTTCGCTGCCGGGTGGGCTCGGGCCGGACGATTTTGAACGACTCATCGAGGTGGTCCGCTCCGCCCGGGTCTGGATGATCTTCGGCGCGGACGATTCCGAGGAGGATCCCGATCCCGCCGCAAACGGTGCCGTCCGCTACTACAACGCCGCCTTCCTCGTCAACCCGGACGGCCAGGTACTGGCCTTCTATCGCAAGCGCCGCCTGGTCATGTTCGGGGAATACATCCCCTTCGGTCGCTGGCTTCCGTTCCTGCGCCGCCTCGCGCCCATCGGTGACGGATTCCAGCCCGGCAATGCCCCTGTCCGCTTCCCGTTGGCAGACCTCAACGCCACCACCTCCGTCCTGATCTGCTTTGAAGACAACTTTCCCCAGCAGGCCCGCCAGCATGCCGAGGAGGGCGTCGATTTTCTCCTCAATCTTACCAACAACGCCTGGTTCGGCGAAAGCGCCGCCCAATGGCAGCACATGGCCAACGCCGTCTTCCGTGCCATCGAAACCGGCCTGCCCCTCGTCCGCTGCTCCAATAACGGAATCACCTGCTGGATCGATCCCCACGGACGGATCCACGCGTCCCGCCTGACCCGGGGCGACGACGTGTACCGCGCCGGGGTGGAAATCGCCTCGATCGGATGGTCCAACGGCCCGGCGACACCTTATCGCCGGTTCGGCGACCTTTTCGGATGGCTTTGCGTCGCGGTCACCGCCATCGGCGTCGGCCGGCCCAGATTCCCAAGGCATTCACCGCCCCGCTAACCCCAGGCCTCCGCCGGAACGAACACGGAGCCCGCCCCTCGCCGCCCCAGACCGATCGCGCTTCCCAACCCACGCGACCTCGGCAGCCCCACTCCCACCGCGTTCAATCGACAAATGCTATCCAAAAGATCAACAAGAGCCAAGACTCCAAAAGTTATTTAGACAAATACTAAACTCTTTTTTGACACTACATAAACCTTGGCCACCTTGAACCCGTTCGTCGTTCGAACCTGTACCAACCAAATCATCCATCCGAACTCGTAAAACCATGAAAAAGCTCGTTGCCATCCTCACCGTCGCTGCCACCTCCGCCCTGATCGGCGTCGCTCAGGCCGATTACAAGAAGCCGTCCGATATCGTTGCTGTCGCCCAGTCGGCGGGACAGTTCAAGACGCTGGTTGCCGCAGTCCAGGCGGCCGGTCTCGTCGAAACCCTGCAGGGCAAGGGTCCCTTCACCGTCTTCGCCCCCACGGACGAGGCGTTCGCCAAACTCCCCGAAGGGACCGTCGCCGAACTGCTCAAGCCGGAGAACAAGGCGAAGTTGCAGGCCATCCTCAAGTACCATGTCGTCCCCGGCACCGTGAAAGCCGCCGACGTCAAGCCCGGCAAGGTCAAGACGGTCCAGGGTCAGGAGTTCACCGTGAGCGTGACGGATGGGAAGGTCCAGGTGGACAAGGCCACGGTCGTGAAGACCGACATCTCCGCGAGCAACGGCGTGATCCACGTCATCGATTCGGTCATTCTCCCCCGGAGCTGAACCCACCGCCCCCTCCGGCCCGAAGCGCCTCACTCAAGGTGCCTCGGGCCTTTTCTTTGGGGACGACCCTGATCAGTCCGGTCATTCGCATCCCGGGGAGGATCGACGGAGAGGTCCGTCCATCCTCCCCATCGGAGTTCACGGCGAAACTGCGGACACCACCTGTCCCCGGATCTCCCCTCCCCCATGTGCCCCGGTGTGGATATTCACATAGGTCAACCCGTCCCGGAGCATTGTCACCTGTTCCGACGTCAGGTGAGCAACGCCGAAGAAGGCTCCACCCGCCCCAAATGGCCCGACGTGCTGCGGGGCGAGATTGACCAGCACCCCGGCGCTTTCCTCCACACCCGCGGGACCATGAATGTGCGCCGCCACCGCCGGCCCGGTGAGGTCCCGATACTGCAGGTTCATCCACACCGTATTCCCTTCCAGCGCGACCATCCCGGAACCGGTGCCCGGCGTCTCCACCGGGTTCGGTCGCTCGGCCGCGCCTGACATGGCCACGGCAAACGGCATGGCGGTGACGGACCCGCGGATCTGGCCGCGAATTTCCCCACCCGGATTCGCGGCGGTGTGCACGTTCACGTAGGTCAACCCTCCGGCCAACGCCTCCAGTTGCGCAGGGGTCAGGGTCGCCGTCCCGGAAAAATGCCCGGACACCCCGAACGGCCCGGCGTGGAACGGCTCCAGGTCAATGAGCACCCCGGCCGTGCCCGCGGCATTCGCGGGACCGTGGATGTGAGCCATCGTCGCCGGCCCCGACAATCCGCGGTAGGCGATCTCCAGGGTGAGCTGAAGCCCGTCGAGCAGGAACAAGGCCGTGCCCCGCCCGTTCGACACCACCGGATTGGGCCGCTCGCTGGCCCCATTGAGAACCGCCTGATGCAAAATCGGGAGCACCTGCCCGCGAATCTCCCCACCCCCATGCGCCCCGGTGTGGATGTTCACATAGGTCCGCCCGTCGAGCAGCGCGGCCTTGACGGCGGGCTCAAGCGGGACCGAGCCCGAGAATCGTCCCGAAGCGCCGAAGTCACCCTCATGGAACGGCGCCAGGTTGACCATCACCCCGGAGCTTGCCGTCATGTCCGAAGGACCGTGGATATGCGCTGCCACCGCCGGACCCGACAGCCCCGCATACTCGATCTCGAAGGTCAGTGTCTCGCCATCCAACCGCAGCGTGCCCGCCCCCGTGCCGTCGGTGATCACCGGTTCCGGTCGTTCGAACGCCCCCGCCAGGGTCACCGTGAACCCGATCGGTCCCGCCCCCGCCAAGTCCACGATCCGAAAGTAGCCCCCTGCCCCATCGGAGGGCACCGTCGCCATCCGCGCCGCCGAAACGCCACCCGTGGCCACCCATGGCTCATCGAGATGCACCGCCGACTGCACCACGAACGGGCCGACCCCATCGGACCAGCTCAGTTCCAACCCCTCCGCCACTGGAGTCACGCCGGTCAACCGCGTCGGCTCCACCCCGGGCGCGTCGCCCACTTCAACCGAGATGGCAGTGGAGGTCGCCGTGTCGCCGTCGTCGTCGGTGGCCCGCACCGCCAGCATGTGGACCCCGGGCGCCAACGGGAGCGTCAGCACGTAGGGCGGCACCGCCACCTCGCCAGCCACCTCCCCGTTCCTCAGAAACTCAACCCGGACCACGTTCCCGTCCGGGTCGGACGCTTCGGCCACCATCTCGACCAAAGCCGGAGCCTCGAACCGTGCTCCGTCCAGCGGAGCAATCAGCGCCACAGTCGGCGGCTGGTTGGCGGGAGGCGCCGGGCGGCTGTTGGGATCGCCCGGATTCGTCACCTGATGATTGGGAATCAGATTGCGGGTCCCCTCGGGATCGCCCAGTTCCTCCCCGTTGGTGAAGCCGTCCCCATCCGAATCCAGCGCCGCCAGCGCCGCCGACCAGAAGGCCCTCGAAGTCGTCCCGGTGATCGCCTCGACGGCCTGCCCGAATGGATTGCGCGGCCCGCCTCCCCCCGGACTGACATGGCAGTTCGCGCATTGAAAGACATGCCCGTTGGGAAGCTGCGCCACCCGGAAGTCCATCGCCTTGACCGCCGGAGGCCCCCCCCAAGCCAGTAACGTCAGCACTGCGATCCAACCCTCTCGGGCTCTGGACATGCAAAGACTATGCCGGTGCGCCGCCTCTCCAGGTAGAATCACATCGAGTTGGTTCACGGCGGTAAGAGCATCTTCCCCCGGATAGGGTTCCCGGAATTCTTCTCCCAAGAATCCGTGTCACGCCCGAGAAAGTCTCACTACCGGACGAATCCTCTGTCGGTCAACATCTTAAAATAATTGGACCGTCTTGTTACATTGACCGCAGAAGCATAACAGGTTGTCAGGCTGATTGCTGTTGACGCCACAGAAGCAATAGAATGTCAGGCTCATTACTGTTGACGCTGCCCCCTTGTCCAGCCCCCCCCAAGACATGCCCACGCCTTCCCCCCATCAGGCTGCAGCGGCTGACGTTCCCGCCTTGTCGGCCGCGTAGCCGTAGACAAGGCGTTGTCCTTGATGTCGTTGAACCCATTCCAGATCCGGGAAGCAGGCCGGCAAAGGCGGCGATGCGGGGCATCCAGGGATCCATCAAGGATTCGGGTGTCCTCCACCGCCGGAATTCGGAGTCGTCCCCACGCCGCATCCCGCGACATCCTGACGGCCGGCCCATGGCCCCGGGAACCCAAGACTCGTTTCACGCCTCTCAACCTCGGCACCCCGTGATACGCAGCGACGTGGACTTCGAGGAACTTGTAAGGGATCACCACGCCGCCCTGTATCGGTTTGCCCTCAGCATGTCCCGCCAGCCATCCGACGCCGCCGATCTTGTCCAGGAGACCTTTCTTCGCTGGGCCCGCCACGGACATCGCCTCGCCGATCCCAGCCGCGTTCGTGCCTGGCTCTTCACCACCCTCTATCGGGAGGCGGGCGCCCGACGCCGACGCCTCCTCCGCTTCCCGCACTTCTCCCTGGCGGACGTCGAGCCCGAACTCCCCGATATCCCACCCGCCGCCCCCGCCGAGACCGACGGCCGCCTGGTCCTCGAAGCCCTTGCCCGCCTCGACGCCCCGTTCGCCGCCGCCGTTGCCCTGTTCTACCTCGAGAACTACACCTACCCAGAAATCGCCGGCATCCTCCGGGTTCCCGTCGGCACGGTGAAGTCACGCGTCGCCCGCGGCATCGCCCAACTCCAGCGGCACCTGCTCAGCCGAACCTCCGACACCCCTGCAAAACCCCGCCCATGAACCGCGACCAAGCGCGGCACATCCTCAGCCTGTGGCGCCCGGAACCCCACGTTCCGGACGATCCCGAATGGACCCGGGCCCTCGATCTCGCCGCCCGCGATCCCGAACTCCGCGACTGGTTCGAACGGCACCGCGCCTTCCAGGCCGGCACCCGCCTCGCCCTCCGGAAACTGCCGCCCCCACCCGGCCTCGCAGACCGCATCCTGCGCCAGACCGCCACCCCATCCCGGCGCAGCTTGCTACCCTTCCCACCTGCCTGGCTCGCCGCCGCCGCCTGCCTGGTGATCGCTCTGGTCCTCTTCGCCCTTCGACCCTCCGGACGCGAACGCGCCGATTTCCCAACCTTCGCCGACCGCATGGTGCGAACCGTCCTCCGCGAATACCGCATGGATCTCGTCACCGCCGACCTCGACCGGATCCGCAACTTCCTCGAATCCCGCGAGGCCCCCGCCTCCTTCCCGATCCCGGAAGCCTTCGCCCGGATCCCTCCCGCCGGGTGTGGAATCCTCTCCTGGCAGGGCCACAAGGTTGCCATGGTCTGCCTCGACGGCGCCGAGCGCGGCATGTTCTACCTCTTCGTCGTCTCCACCCGCTCCCTGCACGGCAGGCTTCCTGACCAACCGACCCAAGGGGCCGTCAATCGTCTCGGCACCGTGGCCTGGACGGCCGACAACCTTCTCTTCCTGCTCGCCGGAGATCTCGCCCCGGAGGCGCTCCAGCGCCTGCTCCTCGACCCCTCGGCCTTCGATGCCGCCAGACCCGCGCCAGCCGCCGATTCCCCCTCCCACGCCTCCGCAACCTTTGCCCTCCTCCCCTCCCCCCGCCTAGGATGCCGCCCATGAACGTGCGCCGCGTGCTGGTCCTCGGGGCGGGAAGCGCCGGACTGATGGCCGCCATCACCCTCAAACGCCGCCTGCCCCAACTCGATGTCCAGGTCGTGCGCAGCCCGGAACTCGGCATCATCGGCGTCGGCGAAGGCACCACGCTCGCCTTCCCCAAACACTTCTTCGAATACCTCAAGCTCCAGCCCCAGGGCTTCTACGATCTGGCCGAACCCACCTGGAAACTGGGCCTCAAGTTCCTCTGGGGACCCCACCCCTGCTTCTTCTACACCTTCGCCTACGAGTTCCAGCAGCGCCTCCCCGAACTCAACCGCAACAACGGCTTCTACTACGACCCCTCCACCCCCTGGGCCGGACCCGTCTCCGCCTTCATGGCCCATGACAAAGCCTTCCCCCGCCGCCCCAACGGCGAACCCCAGTTCCATAACAGCCACGCCTATCACATCGAGAACACCCGGTTCGTCGCCTGGCTCGAACGCCTCTGCGCCACCTTCTCCATCCCCATCACCAACGCCACCGTCCGCGCCGAACGCGCCGACGATGGCACCGTCGCCGCCCTGGTCTCCGATTCCGGCGAACGCTGGACCGCCGACCTTTACCTCGACGCCTCCGGCTTCCGCTCCGAAATCCTCGGCCGCACCCTCGATGAACCCTTCCTCTCCTACGCCGACACCCTCTTCTGCGACCGTGCCGTCATCGCCGGTTGGCCCCGCACCGATGAACCCGTCGCCCCCTACACCACCGTCGAGACCATGAACGCCGGCTGGTGCTGGCAGATCGAACACGAACACTTCATCAATCGCGGCTACGTCTTCGCCTCCGCCTTCCTCGACGACGACGCCGCCCTCGCCGAACTCCGCGAGCGCAATCCCAAACTCGCCACCGAACCCCGCGTCGTCCGCTTCCGCTCCGGTCGCCGCACCCGCAACTGGGTCGGCAACGTCGTCGGGATCGGCAATTCCGTCGGCTTCGTCGAACCCCTCGAAGCCACCGCCCTCCAGATCATCTGCGTCGAGACCAGCACCCTCGCCGATTCCCTCCTCGACAGCCTCTGCCAGCCCACTCCCACCCTCGTCGAACTCTACAACCGCTACAACGGACAGGCCTGGGACGACATCCGCGATTTCCTCGCCGTCCACTACAAGTTCAATACCCGCCTCGACACCCCCTTCTGGCGTGCCTGCCGCGCCGACACCCCCCTTCACGGCGCCCAGTTCCTCGTCGATTTCTACCGCGAAAACGGCCCCAGCGTGGTCGCCGGCGCCCAGCTCCTCCATGCCTCCAATTCCTTCGGCATGGATGGCTACCTCGCCCTCCTCATCGGTCAGGATGTCCCCCACCAGAAACCCTACCCCGCCCCTCCCGGCGAAACCGCCGCCTGGCGCAAACGCTGCCACTCCTGGGCCGCCGAAGCCCGCCGCGGCCTCGATGTCCCCCAATGCCTCGCCAGCCTCCGCCGTCATGGCGTCAAGGGAACGGCCGCCCACCGCTGAACCTCGTCCCCGCGCCAGTCGAAGGGCTGCGATCGAACTCCCACCCGTGCATCCCGAAGGCCAGTGGGAGGCGTGCTGAGAGAACCTCAGATACCGCACCGCACCGCCGGTCAGACATGAGCGCCATCCCGATCCCCGCACCCACGCTCGTCGCCCTGATGGCCCTCGCAGTCGGGCTCACGGCCTGCGGTCCGCAAACCACCCCGCGCCCCGACCCCGCCCTGCCGACTTCCACACCCCTCGACCCGCCGTGGTTCGAGGACGTCACCGATGCCCGTGGCCTCGCCTTCCATCACGTCGCCGGCACCCGCTACTTCATGCCCGATCAGGTCGGTTCGGGCATCGCCATCCTCGACTTCGACAACGACGGTCTCCTCGATCTCTACCTCGTGCAGCTCGGCGGTCCCGATTCCCCCGCCCGCAACAGCCTCTGGCGCCAGCGCCAGGACGGCACCTTCGAGGACGTGTCCGCCGGCTCCGGTCTCGACATCACCGGCCTCGGCATGGGTGCCTTTGCCGCCGACCTCAACAACGACGGCTGGACCGATCTGGTCGTCACCGAGTACGGCGGCGTCCGGGTCTTCCAAAACCTGGGCAATGGCCGGTTCCAGGAGGTCACCGCCGAATCCGGCCTCGATCATCCCGGTTGGGCCGCCCCGGCCGCCTTCCTCGACTTCGATCGCGACGGCCGGCTCGATGTCGTCATCGGCAACTACCTCGACTACGACCCCACCCAGGTCTGCCATGACTCCCACGGGCGCCAGGATTTCTGCGCCCCCCACGCCTTCCCACCCACCCTCACCCGCCTCTGGCGCAACACCACCTCCACCCCGGGCGCCACCCCCACCTTCGAAGACCACACCGTCGCCGCCGGCCTCGCCGCCCATCCCGGCGCCGCTCTCGGCCTCCTCGCCGCCGATCTCGATGGCGACGGCTGGCCTGACATCTTCTGCGCCGACGACGGCCGCCCCAACCGGCTCTTCATCAACCGCCGGGACGGCACCTTCCGCGAAGAGGCCGTCCCCCGAGGCCTCGCCCTCAACGCCATGGGCCGGCCCGCCGCCGACATGGGCGTCGCCTGGGCCGATGTCGATGGCGATGGACGTCCCGACCTCTTCGTCACCCACCTCGCCGAGGAATTCCATTCCCTCTTCCGCCAGGATGCTCCCGGGCTCTTCCTCGATGCCGTCGCCCAGGCCGGCCTCCAGCAACAGGCCTGGCGCGGCACCGGCTTCGGCACCGTCCTCGCCGACTTCGACCTCGACGGTGCCCCGGACCTCGCCATCGCCAACGGACTCGTCCGCCGCGCAACCCCGGGCCAGACCCCGGTCCTGCCAGGCGTCCCCGAATGGTGGGCCCGCTACGCCCAGCGCCCCCAACTCTTCGCCAACGACGGACGCGGCCGCTTCCGCGACGTCTCCGAGGCCCAGCCTTCTTTCACCCGCTGGGCCATGGTCGGGCGCAGTCTGGCCGTCGCCGACCTCGACAACGACGGCGCCCCGGATCTCGTCCTCGCCGGCACCGCCGGACCCGTGCGGCTCTTTCGCAACATCGCTCCCCGCCGCGGCCGCTGGGTCCTGCTGCGCCTCATCGATCCCGCGGTGGGCGGACGCGACGCCATCGGCGCCCAGGCCACCGTCGTTGCCGGCTCCCGTCGTTTCATCGCCGTCCTGCAACCCGCCACCAGCTACCTCTCCAGCCACGATCCTCGTCTCCACTTCGGACTCGGCCCCGTCACCGCCATCGACCGCGTCGAAGTCCGATGGCCCGACGGCACTGTCGAATCCTTCTCCGGCATCCCCCTCGACCGCCTCACCACCCTCCCCCGCGGCTCCGGCCGGCCCCAGGCGATGGAGGCAATAGGGTCAAATCCATCCATTGACGATTGAGGCTGGGCGATCGTCGGATCGCGGGTTCCGCAATTCGCCCTACCCCCAGATCTGCCGGTCGAGTGACCTCAACTGGATCGCTTCCAGGACGTGCTCCTGCACCAGATCGTCCGCCCCCGCGAGGTCCGCGATCGTCCGCGAGACCTTGAGGATCCGGTCGTAGGCCCGCGCGCTCAGCCCCAACTCCGACATCGCATTGCGAAGCGCCTCGCGCGTCACCTCGTCCAGCCGGCAATGACGGCGCACCTCCCGCCCGCTCATCCGCGCGTTGCAGGTGGGGCCGGACCCGTTCCCGAACCGGCTTCGTTGCCGTTCCCGTGCCGCCATCACCCGGGCCCGGATGGCGGCCGAACTTTCCCCGCTCCGTTCGCCCGAGATCTCGTGGAACTGCACCGCGCCAACCTCGATATGCAGGTCGATCCGGTCCAGCAACGGCCCGCTGATCCGCCCGAGATACGACTGGATCTGCCGGGGCGAACACTTGCTCTCGTGCGGCATCTTGCCGTCCGGCGTGGGATTCATCGCGGCCACCAGCATGAACTCGGCCGGAAAGGTCATGGTCCCGGCCGCCCGGCTGATGGTCACACTCCCCTCCTCGATCGGCTGACGCAGCGTCTCCAGCACCGAACGGCGGAACTCCGGCAGTTCGTCCAGAAACAACACACCGTGATGGGCCAGCGAAATCTCCCCCGGCGTGGGCTGGACGTTGCCCCCCAACAGACCGGCGTCGCTGGCCGTGTGGTGCGGTGACCGGAACGGCCTCCTCGTGATCAGCGCCTGCCCGGAACCCAGCATCCCCGCGATGCTGTGCACCTTGGTGGTCTCCAGCGCCTCCTCAAGCGTCAGGGGCGGCAAAATGGTCGGAAGCCGCCGCGCCAGCATCGATTTCCCCGTCCCCGGCGGACCCAATAGCAGCACGTTGTGCCCACCCGCCGCCGCGATTTCCAGGGCCCGCTTCACCGATTCCTGCCCGC
This sequence comes from Verrucomicrobiia bacterium, assembly GCA_019634625.1. NCBI lineage: Bacteria > Pseudomonadati > Verrucomicrobiota > Verrucomicrobiia > Verrucomicrobiia bacterium. Next base: position 17,030 of record JAHCBA010000039.1, on the reverse strand, counting down.
CCACCTCCGAGAAATCGATCTCATCCGACCCCGCCGACGCGAACAGCGCCTCGACATCCACCCGGCATGGTTCAAGGAGGATCTCCCCGTCCAAAAACGCCGCCGCCTCACGCAGATTGCCCACCGGGATGACCTCGAGTTCCCCTACCACCGCCGCCTCGGCGGCATTGTCCAGAGGCACCAGGGCCCCCGCCAGTCCCGCCTCGCGCGCATGCAGCACCGCCGGCAGCACCCCCTTCACGGGGCGCACCGCCCCGTCCAGCGCCAGTTCCCCCAGAACCAGATACCGGTCGAGCCGTTCCCCGGTCATCTGCCCGTTGGCCTTCAGCATCCCCAGCGCGATCGGCAGATCGAAGCTCGGCCCCGCCTTCCGCACATCGGCCGGTGCAAGATTGATGGTGGTCTTGCCCAGCGGGAACTTGTACCCGGAGTTCGTCAGCGCCGTGATCACCCGGTCCCGGGACTCCTTCACGGCAGCATCGGGCAGGCCAACGACGACGATCTGGGTGTCCCCCCAGCCGACGTTGACCTCCACTTCAATGGCGTATGCTTCTACGCCCTGCACGGCGGCAGAGCGCACCTTGGCGAGCACGGGACAACTCTACCCGCCCCCGTCCTCCGCGGGCAACCGCCGAAACACCAGCACCGCATTCAGCCCTCCGAACGCAAACCCGTTCGACATCGCCGCCCGCAATCGTGCCGGACGGGACCGGTTCGGAACCACGTCGAGCGGACACTCCGGATCCGCCCGGACGAACCCCATCGTCGGCGGCACAAACCCATCCCCCAGCGCCAGCAGCGTCGCCACCGCCTCGATCGCCCCGGCCGCCCCCAGCGTGTGTCCATGCATCGACTTGGTCGAACTCACCGGAATCGTCCGCGCCCGCTCCCCGAACACCCTCCCGATCGCCCGCGACTCGGTCACGTCATTGACCTTCGTTCCGGTGCCGTGCGCGTTGATGTAATCGATGTCGTCCGGAGTCAGGCCTGCGTCCGCCAGGGCCCGCTCCATGGCCACCGATGCACCTTCCACCGAGGGTTGCGTAATGTGGCCCGCATCGCTGCTCATCCCGGCCCCCGCCAGTTCCCCCAGCACCGTCGCGCCCCGACGTCGCGCATGGTCGAGGGACTCCAGCACCAGCACCGCCGCCCCCTCCCCGAGCACCATTCCCCGGCGCTCGGCGCAGAAGGGCCGGCAGACCTCCGGCGCCACCACCCGCAACGCCTCCCACGCCTTCAGGTGCCCGTACACCAGCGGCGCCTCGCTGCCGCCCGCCATCATGACCTCTCCCAGACCCGACCGCACAAGGTGCAGCGCCAACCCCAGGGCATGATTCGAAGAGGCGCATGCCGACGCCACCGAAAACGACGGGCCGCGCAATCCGAACTCCATCGAAATCTGGCTCGCCGCTGCGTTCCCCATCACACGCGGCACCGTGAACGGACTGATCGCCGCCTTCCCCTCCCGGTAGAGCGCCGCGTACCCATCATCGGTGGACTGCTGCCCCCCCACGCACGTGCCCATCACCACCCCCGCCGTTTCCTGCCATGCCCCGCCGCCCTTCAACCCCGCCTGCTCGCACGCCTCCCGCGCCGCCCACACTCCGAACTGCGCGAATCGATCCATCACATTCAAGGGGCCACGCTGGAAGATCGTCGCCGGGTCGAAGCCCGTCACCTGCGCCCCCACCGCCATGCGCAAGCCCTCCCCCAACGACCCCTGCCAGGGCCCGATGCCGCATCGCCCTACCCGCAACCCCTCCCGGAACGCCTCGCGCCCGCGCCCAAGCGCACTGATCACCCCCATCCCCGTGACCACCACGCGCCGCATGATCCTACCCTGCCGTCACCGTCCCCCCGGCCTCGCCTCCCTCCAGGCCCAAGTGCCGGCCCAGCCTCTCCAGCACATCCCCCACCGACCGCACCTCCAGCGCCTCGTCGTTCGGAATGGTGATCCCCAGCTTTTCCTCGAGATCCGCCACCACCCCCACCGCCGTCAGGGAATCGATGCCCAGGTCTTCAAAGCTCAGCCCCGCATGGATCTGGTGCCCCGGCACCTCCGTGTACCGGCCCAACACCTCTCGTACCGCCTCCAGCAGCATATCCTCGGTCATTTTCGTTTCAGGCTCGTGTGGTTGATCGCCCGGCCCGGCACCGATCCACCTCCGATCCGTGCACCAGGAATGGACGACCCTCCCCCGATCCCGTTCCCATGGCAAGACGGTCCGTCCCGAGTGTCCGTCCCGAGACTCAATATCAATGTCAATATGACAGGTATATTAACTTAACAAACTACAATAAGACAGTTTAAATGAAATTGACTTGGTCGCCCACGTCGTGCATCCTCTCATCCAAGCATTCACTTCATTCTAGTTCACCCGCCCCCCACTTTGTCGCCCCCCACTTTGTCGCCCCCCTCGCCGTGAACTCTTGACACCCTGACACTCTGCTAATGCTAATGCCCCCACTCTTTATGAGAACTCACCGCATCAAAGCCGATCCCTCCCTCCCGGCGGTCTATCACTGCATGTCCCGCGTCGCCGGCCGCCTCCACCTCCTCGACGACGCCGCCAGACACAAGCTCATCAACATCCTCCACCACCTCGCCCGCTTCTGCGACATCGACGTCATCACCTTCTGCATGATGTCCAACCACTTCCATCTCCTCATCCGCGTCCCTCCCAAACCCCTCCCCGACTCCATCCCGGACGACGTCATCCTCGCCAAACTCGAGGACTTCTACGGGTCCAAGGCCACCCTCCCCACCCTCGCCCGTGCCGCCCTCAATAAGGGCCAACCCATCCCCGACGACATCCGCCAGGCCGTCCTCTCCCGCATCGCCGACCTCTCCATCTTCCTCCAGGAGTTCAAACAACGCTTCTCCCGCTGGTACAACCGCCGTCACGACCGCACCGGCTACCTCTGGGGCGAACGCTTCCGCAGTGTCCTGGTGGAGGACTGTCCCAGCACCCTCCGCGCCATCGCCGCCTACATCGACCTCAACCCCGTCCGTGCCGGCCTGGTCAACGATCCCAAGGACTACCGCTTCTGCGGCTACGCCGCCGCCCTCACCGGCGACAAGGTCATCCGCCGCGGAATCATGGGCTTTCTGGGCGCAGCCGACTGGAGCGCGGCGTCAGCAGAATATCGCCTGGCGCTTTACGTGATTGGCGGGACGTCAGGACGAAGTGACAAGCGGGCGCTGGACCCTGAGGCGATCCGGGCGGAACTGGCGCGGGGCGGTCAACTGCCGCTGGGTCAGATCCTGCGGTTGCGGATCCGGCATATGACCGACGGGGTGTTCCTGGGATCGAAGGAGTTTGTGGACCGGATGTGGGAGCAGCACCGGGACAAGTTCAGCAAGGGCCGCAAGAGCGGCGCACGGATCATTCGAGGCGCCCCGATCCCGGGGCTTACCGTGCTGCGCGATCTGCGAGTCGATGCGGTGTCGTAAGTCGCCAAACGTTGCGGGCGCCGCGGCAGCCTGGAATTGGCCACCTGCGGCGCCCGTGAGTTCCACGTTCCCTCCAACAGGGAGCGTGCGATGGGAGCGATGGGATTACTGGGCGATCCGGTAGAACGCAGCGTCGCCGGTCACCTCAGTCGTGAAAGTCCGGTCGGTGGTCGTGCCAACGGTCGTCCATGTGCCTTCCCCGAAGGCCGCCCGGCGCTGGACCTGGAAGGTGCCACTGCCACCGGTCCAGGTCAGCGTGAGCTGGTTGCCTGCGATCGTTGCGGCCAGTTCCACGTCATCGACCGGCGCCGGCGGATTGATGACCGCGGTGTTGATCGGGATGCCGGTGGCGCTGGGTCCACCCAGAGCCGCGATCTCGGCATCGGTCATCTTGTAGTTGCGGATCTGGATGCTGCCCACAAACACCACCTGCGACTCGCCGTCCTCGTCGGCGAAGAGAAGCAACCGGTCGCGCAGCGCGTGACGACCGTCCAGTTGGGTGTTTCCGCGGAGCTGGTTCTGGAACGGCTTTCCGTCGATGAACTTCGACAGCACCGCCTCGCCAAAGTCGTTGTCGTTGGTCTTGTCCACGGCAAAGGCGATCCGGTGCCAGGAGCCGCGCTGGATGTAGGTCTCGAAGTCCTCGACGTTGGTGTACTGACCGCCGATGCCGATGCCGCCGTCGGGGATCCCGTCGCCATCCCGATCGGCGAAATTGACGAACAATTCCCCGTCGTTGGTGTTGTCGAGGTTGTCAATCTGCCCGAAGGAAAACCAGGAGCCAGAGCCGTTCTCGGGGAAGTGCAGATCCAGAATGAGGGTCCAGAGATTGACAAGGCGTCCATCCCCGTTGGGCGCGGCATTGTGCCGCATGGTGTAGTGGATGTCCCGAGCCGAGGCACCGGCAAAGCGGAGCACCTGGAGGGTTTGCCCGCCGATCCCGGGAATCCCAAAACTCTCGGTCGTACCGAACTGCGAAGCAGCCTGCGCCGCCGCACTGCTGTATTCCAGCGGGAACCCGACGGTGGCGCCCAGATTTCCGTTGAAGTCCCAATGCCCAACGATCGCCGGCGGCTGGCTCGGCGGCTGGGTGGTAAAGGTCCACGACTGGGTCTTGGTGTTGGAACCATCGCCGTAGATCACCGTGGCGGTCACCTGGCTGTCGGAAGGCAGCAGGGGCGAAGGCACGTAGTTCACCGTGGAAACATTGCCGTCGCGACTGCGGGTCGGCGTGACGTCCACGCCGTTGACGCGCAATTGAATCCCCGAGGTGTTCACCTGCGCGCTGCCATCGACGATGGTCACGGTGATCGGATCGTTCTCCCGAACGCCGGTCGAGCCAGGCGCCGGAGAGACGCTTCGGGTGAACGGAAGGCTGGGTGCCCCAACGGAGGTCTGGTAGGCCTTGATGGCGCGCGAATCGCCCAGGTTGTTGACGAGGATCTTGTCGCCGGTGGCCACGTCCACGGAGAAGAGTTCGCAACTGGCACCGCCGGTGCCCTCGAAGTGGATCAGCCGGATCGGATACAAACCCGCTTCCGTGACCACAATGTCCATCAACGAGTCCGCCGCCCCGCGTCCGCCATCAAAGGCACCAATCCGGATCCCGTCGAGCACGTCCCGCGGCGGAGCGCCGGTGCGCAACTCAAAGCCGTCGTCGGAATTGACGCCAAGTCGGTAGAATCCGGGCGCCAGTTCCAGCCACGCCAGCGCCTCGGTCGAGAAATTGTTCACGTCCATCTCCGGCAGACCGGGGAACGCCTGATCTCCGGGGAAGTTCCCGGCGTTCTGGGCGGCCTGCTCGAAGTTGATCACATCGACCGCGTAGAACCCGTTGATCGGGCCGGGCTCGGCATCATCGAAGTACGGCTCCTCAGTCGCCGGGTCGATCAGGGTGCCGGCAAGCTGGGCCTCGGCGCGCGCAATGGTATTGGCCAGGGACCCGAAAGACGCCCAGACCGAACGGAAGAGAAGTCCGGGACTGCCGCGGCTGTCCAGCGGACGGGCCAGACTGGCGGGCAGGGTCTGGTAATTCGCCACCGTGAAGGACCATTCCTGCACCACCTCGATGTTCGCGGCGTCCCGGGCCTCGATGCGCACCGTGTGGACGGATCCCGCCGGAACGAGGGACGGAACGGCGTAGCGCACGGAGGTCACACCTCCGGCCTGCGTAACCTCGGCCGCAACCGCCGTGCCATTGAGGAGAAGGCGGACGCTGTCGGCACTGATGGCCGACGCGCCGGCCTGAATTTCGCCGCGAATGATCGGCGAAGCGGGCGCATCGACGGCCCCGGGAGCCGGCGCAAGATTCTGGAAGAACGCCCCGGCCTGGGCCGTGCTGGCGAGATTGTATCCCTGCAGACCCGCACCGTAGATCTCGGCCACTTCCCCCGCGGACAACGCCCGGCGCCACACGCCGAAATCGTCCATCTGCACATCCAGGAATCGCGCACCACGGTCGTTGTTGAAGCCGTACCCGCCGGTGCCGTCGTTGCCGATGTTGTAGACCGTGTCGAAGTTGTCGATGTCCCCGTCATCCACGATCGGGATCTCCGCACCGATGGGAACGCCGTCCAGATAGAAAACGGCATTTCCCTGCCGGTTGTGGGTCACCGCGATGTGTCGCCATCCGCCCGTGGCGATGACCGCGAGGTTCGGAGTGTCGCGACGGCCGAAGTCGGAGGCGCGCCAGTTCCATTTCCAGCCGCCGTTGCCCTGCGCGGCAATGATCCAACCGAGATTCCCGCCCGATGCCCATGCCTTGTTCGAAAAGAAGGACGGATCGCTGGTCCATGCGCCCGGATCGCCCTTGACCCAGAAGGCCACCGAGAAATCGACGTCCGGACCGAAGTGGAGATCCGACGGGCTGCCCAGGGTGACGTACTGGCCAAGCGTCAACCGCAAGGCGTGCGAGCCGATCGCCCCACCCGAGACAAATCCGGGCAGCGTGGGATCGACGACATCCGCATCCTCGACCACCACGGGCGTGCCGTGATTGCCGCGCCCGGTGGCGTCGTTGAAGGTGTCGTCGAACGGCAGGTGAACCACGAGGCCATCGGTGATGGCCGCGTGCGAGGCCGGGGCGAGCCCGATAGCGGCGCTCACCAAGGCCGCCGCAAGGTGGCAGCGGAGGGTCTTGCTCATGTTTTGGGTAGGTACGAATTGCATCGCGTTACTGTGAGCCGGTCAGGCTGGGGAATCGCGCCGACGGTTCAAGTCGAAAGCGGCGACTGCGGCGAATCGAAACCGGGATGTCACGCCGTCGCGGCATCCCGGTCCCCATCCGAACGCTCACGGGGATGGCCCGCCAGCCCGCCTCCCGCTACCCTGCCCCGGTGTCCGACAGCCTTCGGGTCCACGAGATCTACCTGAGCCTCCAGGGCGAAAGCACCTTCGCCGGGCTCCCCTGTGTCTTCATCCGTCTCACCGGCTGTCACCTCCGCTGCTCCTACTGCGACACCGCCTACGCCTTCACCGGCGGCACGCGACGCCACCCCGACGAGGTGCTCGCGGAAGTGGATCGCCTCGCCCAACCCTTTCCTCCATCCCCAACGGCCGTCGCGCATCGCCTGCCGCTGGTGGAGTTGACCGGTGGCGAACCCCTCCTCCAACCCGCCGCCATCCCGCTTCTCACCGCCCTCTGCGACCTTGGCTACACCACCCTCGTCGAAACCGGCGGTGCCGTGGACCTCTCCCCTCTGGATCCCCGCGTCCGCCGAATCATGGACCTCAAATGCCCGAGCAGCGGCGAGGCCGAACGGAACCGCTGGGAAAACCTCGCCCTCCTTCGTCCCACCGACGAAATCAAGTTCGTCATCGGCACGCATGAGGACTACGCCTGGACCCGCGACATCATCGAACGGCACCGCCTCGCCTCGATCTGCCCGCTCCTCGTCTCCTGGGTCCATCCCCTGAGTCGCGAGCAACAGGACCCATCCCTTCGCCCCGTCCCCGCGCACCACACCCCGATGGACCGCCGCGAACTCGTCGAGGCCCTCGTCGTCGACGCCCTGCCCGTCCGGTTCCAATCCCAGCTCCACAAGCTCATCTGGCCCCCCGACCAGCGCGGGGTATGAAACCTCCCCCGAAACCACCTCGCCCCGCCGGTTCCCGATCCAGGCCCCGGCCCGGCCGAAAAACCCGCGCCGTCCTCGACACGCTCCGGCGCCACGAATGCCGCAATGTCACCTTCATCGCCCACGACGGTGGCTGGCCGATCGTCTGGACCCGGGCCCGAGGCTCCCACGTTTGGGACATTGAGGGCCGCCGCTACCTCGACCTCACCGCCGCCTTTGGCGTCGCCGCGGCGGGTCATGCCGCCCCGGCCGTAGTCCGTGCCGGCCAGCGCCAGATGGCCTCTCTCCTCCATGCCATGGGCGACGTTCATCCCCATGCCCTCAAAGGGGAACTCGCCCGGGAACTCAGCCGCCTGGTCTTCGAACGTCACCAGGCCGGCCCTGGAAAAACGCTCTTCACCAACAGCGGCTTCGAAGCCGTCGAGGCCGCCCTCAAGACCGCCCGCCTCGCCACCGGCAAGCCCGGCATCATCGCCTTTCAGGGCGCCTATCACGGGCTCGGCTACGGCGCCCTCAACGCCACCCACCGAACCCACTTCCGGGATCCTTTCCGCGATCAGCTCCGCGAATTCGCCCGGTTCCTCCCGTTCCCGGATGTCCACGAGCCGTCCGGCGCCTCGATGGACGCCGTCCGTTCCCACCTGCCCCGCCTCCTCCGCGATCACCCCATCGGCGCGATCCTGGTCGAACCGATCCAGGCCCGCGGCGGCGTCCGCGTCCCGCCCGATGACTTCCTTCCGTTCCTCCGACGATGCGCCGACGAGCACGGCATCCTCCTCATCCTCGACGAGATCTACACCGGCTTCGGGCGCACCGGACGCTGGTTCGCCTCGGATCGCGTCGGGGTCGTCCCGGATGTCGTCTGCCTCGGCAAGGCCATGACCGGCGGATTCCCCCTTTCCGCGTGCGTGGGACGGGCATCGATCATGGACGACGCCTGGCCCGAGAGCACCGGCGAAGCCATCCACACCAGCACCTTCCTGGGACACCCGGTCGGGTGCGCCATGGCGCTCGCCCAGATCCGGGAACTCCGCCGCCTCCGTCTTCCCGCCCGCGCCGAACGGCTGGGCCGGTCCCTGTCCAGCAACCTTGTCACCCTCGCCCGCCAGACCTCGAAACGCGGACGTCCCGCCGTCGCTCGCGGCGTGGGATTGATGCAGGGCCTGGAACTGCGCACTCCGGCGGGAAGCCCGGACGGCCCGGCCGCACTGGGCGTCGTCCGGCGCCTGCTCGATCGCGGGTTCATCCTCCTTCCGGAAGGTCCCGAGGGCGAGGTGATCGGAATCACCCCGCCACTGGTCATTCCGCAGACGGAATTATCGCGGGCGATACGCGCGCTGGGAGAGGAACTGGCCGCGTGCTGAACAACCGCCGCCGTTCCCGCCGTTGCAGGCGGTGCGCCAGGAGTCGCAGCAACGGCGAATCCGAGTCGCTCGTGTTGACTTGCAGGCGCCCCTCAGCGGGCGACCACCGGCCGGTGGCACGCAACGCCTCCGGGCGGAACATCGTGTCGGTCGCAGTTTTCATGGTACGTCTTGGCCGGGGGTGGAACGGCGGTGCGCGCCTAGGTTCCCCACATTCCGAAAAGGCGCAAGGGACGTAGCGTTACAAAAACGAGACATGACGCCTTCTGAAATGCGCCAGCTCCTCGATGCCCGCGGACTCCGCCTCACCCGGTCCCTCGGCCAGAACTTCCTCCACGACGCCAACCAGCTCCGCCGGATCGTCGAACTCGCCCGGATCCGCCCCGGAGATCGCGTCCTCGAAATCGGGCCCGGCCTCGGTCCCCTCACCGAAGTCCTCCTCGCCGCCGGGGCCCGGGTCCTCGCCATCGAAAAAGACCGCCGCCTCATCCCCATCCTTCGGGAGCGCCTCGCCCATCACCCCGATCTTCAGATCCTCGAAGCCGACGCCCTCGACTGGCTGGTCCGCGATCAACCCGATCTCTCCGACCAGCACGTCGTCTCCAATCTCCCCTATTCCGTCGGCTCCCCAATCCTCGTCGAACTCGCCCAGCTCCCCCTCCCCCCCACGTCTGCCACTGTGACCCTCCAGGCCGAGGTGGTGGACCGCATCCGTGCCCGGCCCGGCACCGGCGCCTATGGCATCCTCTCCCTCCTGCTCGCCCACACCTTCTCCGTCGAAACGTCGTTTCCCATCCCCGCCACCTGCTTCTTCCCCGTCCCGGATGTCACCTCCGCCTGCGTCCGCCTCGTCCGCCGCCCCCAACCCCTGACCCCCACCCGCGAATCCGCCCGGAACTACTCCCGCCTCGTGAAGCTCGCCTTCTCCCAGCGCCGGAAACGCGTCCGCAAAGTCCTCCGCGCCGCCTGGCCCGACGAACGCCTCGCCCCCGCCTGGACCGCCCTGCACCTGTCCGACGACGCCCGCGCCGAAACCCTTCCCCCCGGGACCTTCGCCGATCTCACCCACCTCCTTAACACCCCGGTCCCGTGAACCCGGAGGGACGAGCTCCGCGAGTCCTCAATCCATCGCTCCACTCCCCTGCGGCCTCGCAGAGCTCGGCCCTCCGATCGCACCCCTCCCCTTCCCTCTTCCCGCTTTCCCCTTCCCCGCCCTCCCCCGACACTCCCCACATGAGCGAGGAAATCTTCGATGTGGTGGACGACCACGACGTCGTCATCGGTCAACGGCCGCGCTCGGAAGTGCACCGTCTCCGCCTGAACCACAGGGCCGTCCATGTCCTGGTCTTCGATTCCGCCGGACGCCTCTTCCTCCAGAAGCGTTCCCTCCGCAAAGACTGCTTTCCCGGCACCTGGGATTCCTCGGCTTCCGGGCATCTCGACCGCGGCGAAGACTACGACCCCTGCGCCGTCCGCGAACTCCGTGAGGAACTCGGCCTGACCCTCGATACCCCGCCCCAACGACTTTTCTACGTCCGGGCCTGCCCCGAAACCGGCCACGAATTCGTCTGGGTGTACCGATGCGCCTCGGACGGCCCCTTCCAACTCCAACCCGAGGAAATCGACCGCGGCGAATGGTTCCACCCGGATGTCGTGTCGTCCTGGGTGGACCGGCGCCCGGAAGACTTCGCCAGCGGCTTCATCCTCATCTGGAGGCGGTTCCGCAACCGCCGGGCCCCTTGATCCGGCCTCGGGACCTTCAGTTCGAGCGGATGACGCCGTTAGTCCATGGAGTGCCACTGTCGCACTCCACGTGATTCATCCATTCCCAGTCCAGAGCCGGCGCCACCCTCGGCCCCCTGTCTCCAGGGGCCCCGATGCCCGAAGCCGCCCGCACGGATCTTCCCCCGGCCTCGCGCTGGCCGCCTTGCTGGGCGCCCTGACCACCCCCTTGCCGGCTGCCGAGCTCCCCGCCACGTCCGACCCCGACCCCCTCGACCTGGCCGCCCTCGACCTCGATGCCCTCATGAAGATCGAGGTTCCCACCGTGTACGGTGCCTCCCGCTTCAGCCAGAAGGCCAACCGCGCCCCGGCCGCGGTCACCGTCCTCACCGCCCGCGACATCGAACACTTCGGCTATCGCAACCTCGGCGAAGCCCTCGGAGCCATCCCCGGCCTCTACGTCTCCAACGACCGCAACTATTCCTACCTCGGGGTCCGCGGCTTCCTCCGTCCGGGCGACTACAATTCGCGGGTCCTCATGCTCGTCGATGGCCACCGGATCAACGACAACCTCTACGACAGCTTCTACCTGGGCGCCGACGGGATCGTCGATCTCGACCTGATCGAGCGCATCGAGTTCATCCCCGGACCCGGCTCGACCCTCTACGGGAGCAACGCCCTGCTGGGCGTCGTCCATGTCGTCACCAAGTCCGGCGCCGCCATCAATGGCCTCCAGGCCTCCGCCGAGGCGGGCAGCCTCGACACCTACTCGGGCCGCCTCACCTTCGGTCAACGCTTCCAGAACGATCTCGACCTCGTCGCCTCCGCCTCCCTCTACGACAGCGCCGGCCACAGCGCCCTCTACTACCCGGAGTTCGACAACCCGGAGGACGGCGACGGCTGGGCCCGCCGCCTCGACGACGAACAGGCGTACCGGTTCTCCGCCCGTGCCTCCCTCGGCGGCTTCACCCTCACCGGGGCCTTCAATCAAAGGGACAAGACCGTCCCCACCGCCTCCTACGGCACGGTCTTCAATGACGGCCGGGAAGCCACCCGCGACACCCGCGCCTACCTGGATCTCGCCTTCGACCGCGAACTCGACGACGACAGCCGCCTTCTCGGCCGCGTCTTCTACGACCGGTACCACTACCGGGGAACCTACCCCTACGCGGACGACTCCGGCCCCGGAGGCGTCATCCTCAACCGGGACCGGTCGGCCGGCGAATGGGCCGGTGCCGAGATCCAGTACAACCGCACCCTCGCCGACCGCCACGTCCTCATCGCCGGCGCCGACTACCGCGAGAACCTCCGCCAATTCCAGTCCAATACCGACGACGACCCCCCGGCGGTGTACCTGGACGACGAACATGGAAGCCGCAATGTCGGCGCCTTCGCCCAGGGCGACATCGCCCTTCTTCAGGACCTCCACCTCATCGCCGGGCTGAGCTACGACCACTACTCGTCCTTCGGCGACAGCGTGAATCCGCGGGCCGCACTGATCTACCACCCATGGTCCTCGACGACCTTCAAGGCCCTCTACGGCCGCGCCTTCCGCGCCCCCAACGACTTCGAGCAGCACTATCTGTCCGCCAGCAACTTCCGCGCCTCCGACCAGCTCGGCCCCGAGACCATTGACACCTACGAACTCGTCTGGGAACAGCGCCTCGCCCCGGCCCATCGATTCCGCCTCTCCGCCTACCGCTACACGATCGACGACCTCATCTCCCAGACCGTGGATCCGGACGATGGCTCCATCTTCTACGCCAACCTCGACCGCGCCCTGTCCCACGGCGTCGAACTCGCCTGGGAAAGCCACCTGGGCCACGGCATCATCGCCCAGGCAAGCTACGCCCTCCAGCGGGCCGAAGACTGCACCACCGGCGCCGAACTCAGCAATTCCCCCCGGCACCTCGCCCGCCTTCACCTCCTCGCCCCGATCCACCGGCAGAAGCTCTTCGCCGGCCTCGAAGTCCGCTATCGCGGCGAATCCCGCACCCTCCTCGGCAACACCGCCGATGACTTCGCCCTCGTCAACCTGACGCTCTTCGGACGCGAACTCCTCCCCGGCCTCGACGCCTCAGCCACCCTCTACAACCTCTTCGACACCCGCTACGCCATCCCCGGGGCCGCAGACCATCGTCAGGACACCATCCCCCAGGACGGCCTCGGATTCCGCCTCAAACTCACCTACCGCTTCTAGAAATGGGCCCCACCCCCAGCCACCGCGATCCAGTCCCGCTTCCCCGCGCGGCCGGAAACGCCGTTGTGCGGGCCCTTTCTTCCGCCCTCCAACTGGGTCTCTGCCTGTCCCTCCTTCTCGCGCCGGCCCGCGCCGCCAGCCCGGCCGCCCAGACGCCCACCGAATCCCAGTTGAAGGCCGCCTTCCTCCTCAACTTCGCCCGCTTCGTCACCTGGCCGTCCCACGTCTTCGAGTCGGCCGACACCCCGTTGGTCTTCGGCATCGTGGCCGACCCCAGACTCGCCTCCGACCTGGAATCCATCCTCCGCGAACGCGGCCTCGACGGACGCCCCGTCGTCGTGCGCCCCGCCCCGACCTGGCGCGACCTGCCCGCGTGCCACATCGTCCACTTCGCCGCCAACGCCGACTGGCGCCTCGCCGAAGCACTCCAGTCCCTCCACACCGCCGGAACCCTCACCACCGGCGAGATCGACGGATTCGCCCGTCGCGGCGGCGTCATTCACCTGGTTCGTGACGGCACCCGCCTGCGCTTCGAGGTCAACCTCGCCTCCGCCTCCACCGCCAACCTCCGCGTCCACGCCCAACTCCTGCGCCTTGCCCAACGGATCCACCGCGCACCCAACGAACCCTCCCCCTGATATGTCACGCTTCCGGAGCCTTTCGATCCGCAGCAAGCTCAGCCTGGTGATCGTCGCCGCCAGTGCCATCGGACTGCTGGCCCTGGGCCTCGCACTGGCCACCCAGGAACTCTTCAACCTCCGCCAGACCACCGTCCGCCACCTTTCCACCGTCGCCGATGTCGTCGGCCGGAACCTCGACGCCGCGCTCACCTTCGAGGACCCGGAAACCGCCCACAGTATCCTGGGGTCCGTCGAATCCGAACCCGGCGTTGTCGCCGGCTGGGTGTACGACCGCGACGGCCAGCCCTTCGCCGAGTATCGACGCCCGGGCCTTCCCGCCGATCCCGCCAGCCCTAATCTTCTTTCCCTCGGCGGACACGAGTTCCACAAGGACCGCCTCACCGTCCATCGATCCATCCTCGTCAACGGTCAGCCCATCGGCGCCGTCCTCCTCCAGTCGGATCTTCGCGAGTTCCATGACCGGCTCCACCACCACGCCCGCCTCCTCGGCGTCTCCCTCCTCGTCTCGCTCCTTGTCACGTTCGGCGTCTCCAGCGGCCTCCAGCGCATCGTCTCCTCGCCCATCCTCGATCTCACCCGCGTCGCCCGCCGCGTCGGAGAGCACAAGGACTTCAGTGTCCGGGCCAGCAAGAGGACCGCCGACGAGATCGGCACGCTCATCGACAGCTTCAATGCCATGCTCGACGAGATCGCCGGGCGCGACGACGCCCTCCGCCGGAGCCACTCGGAACTCGAACTCCGCGTCGAGGAACGTACCCGCGACCTCCGCCTCGAAATCGAGGAACGCATACGCATCGAGGACGAACTGAAGCAGACCGCCGCCCGCGCCGAGGAGGCCAACCGCGCCAAGAGCGATTTCCTGGCCACCATGAGCCACGAAATCCGCACCCCCATGAACGGTGTCATCGGCTGCACCAACCTCCTCCTCGATACCCCCCTTTCCGACGAGCAGCGGGACTACGCCGAGACCATTCAGTCCTCGGGCCACTCCCTCCTCAACCTCCTCAACGACATCCTCGACTTCTCCAAGATCGAGGCCGGTCACCTCGCCCTCGAATCCGTCCCCTTCCCCGTCGCCGCCGCCGTCGAGGAAGTCTTCGACCTCCTCGCCCCCCAGGCCGAGGCCAGGCAGATCGAACTGGTCCTCCACCCCGGCCTCGACTCCCTCCCGCAGGGCCTCGGCGATGTCAGCCGGTTCCGTCAGGTCCTCCTCAATCTCGTCGGCAACGCCATCAAGTTCACCGCCCGGGGCCACGTCGCCCTCCAGGTCGGGATCGACCATCCCGACCATCCCTCCCCCCGCCTCCGCTTTGCCATCCACGACACCGGCATCGGCATCCCCCGCGACAAGATCTCCATCCTGTTCCACCGGTTCCAACAGGTCGATTCCTCCACCACCCGCCGCTACGGCGGGACCGGACTCGGCCTCGCCATCTGCCGCTGCCTCGTCGAACGCATGGGCGGCACGATCGGCGTCGAAAGCGTGCCCGGTCGCGGCTCCACCTTCTGGTTCACCCTCCCCATCGCCCCCGCACACGCCCACGACGAAGGTCCGGCAGCCCTCGTTCATCCCGCCGACCTCGCCCGTCTCCGTGTCCTGGTGGTGGACGACCTCGACATCAATCGCCGCGTCCTCACCACCCAGCTCCATCGCTGGCACCTGGTTTGCCACGCCGCCGCCTCCGCCGACGAGGCCCTCGAATGCCTCCAGTCCGCCGCCGCCGCCGGCGAACCCTTCCACATCGCCCTCCTCGATTACCTCATGCCCGGGACCGACGGCGCGACCCTCGGCGCCCGCATCCTCCAGGATCCCACGCTCCGCTCGACCGCCCTCATCATGCTCACTTCGGGAAGCCAGCGCGGCGACGCCCGACGCTTCCTCGATGCCGGCTTCGCAGGCTTCCTCCTCAAACCCGTCGTCCGTCCCCGCCAGCTCCTGGACGTCCTTGCCCAGGCCTGGACCAATCATCCCCTCCGCATTGCCCCCGGTCCCTCCTCCCCGCCTCTGGCACCGGACCCCTCCCAATCCCCGGTTCCCTCCCCCCCAACCCAGCCCAACGGCAACCACCCCCGCCGCCGCGTCCTCCTCGCCGAGGACAACCCGGTCAACCAACGCGTCGGCATCCGCATGCTCGAACGTCTGGGCTGCCGCGTGGACGTCGCCGGCAACGGCCGCGAAGCCGTGCAGATGGTCCGGCGCTTCCCCTACGAACTCGTCTTCATGGACTGCCTCATGCCCGACATGGACGGCTACGAGTCCACCCGCGCCATCCGCCAACTGGAACGTCAGCGCGTCGGCCTCCTCCATGCCCCCAGCCGGCGCCTCCCCATCGTCGCCCTCACCGCCAACGCCATGACCGGCGACCGCGAACGCTGCCTCGACGCCGGCATGGATGATCACCTCGCCAAACCCGTCACCCTCGCCGAACTGAAGAAGGTCCTCGACCGTTGGGAGGATGCCGCCCGGACCCACGACGAACCGCCGCCATCCCTGCCCGCCCCGGCCGACGTCAGAATCGAACCCGTGGACAAACCCGTGGACGAAACCGTCCCCGCCTGAACGGTCGCCCGAAAATCGTTCGGACGGAACCCGCCGCATCCCGGACCCCCGGCCTCAACGTCTAGTCCGGACGATGTCCGTCTCCATTGTCCCCCCACCCCTGCGTCGCTGCAGGGCTACTCCCGCCGCTGTTCCATGCGGAACCGACCAAACCGCGCCCACCGTTCCACCCGGTCCGTCCCCTGGTACACCTGAAGACTGATCTTCGGTTCCCCCTTCACCGGCAGATCGCACACACCCGCTTCCCGCCAGTCCTCCGATCCCGGCATCCGGAACAACCCCCTGATCGTCCGCCCCTCCACCTCGAACCGCACCTCCACCACCCAGGCGTCGGCCTCGATCGGAACGATCGCAATGGTCCGGGTCCGGTCTCCTTCCTCCCGCCCCATCACAATGCAGAGCTTCCCGTCCACCATCTCCTGGCCCAGCTTCACCTGGTGCCCGTCGTCGTAATACCACACCAGGTTCACCTGCTCGTATTGCTCGGTCGGACGGTTCTCCACCTCGACCGTGACGGTTACCGGCCCCTTCTCCGGATCCGGTGCCGGACGCACCCACGTGTTCGGAGCATCGTTCGCCGGGCCCCACAGGTTCCCCGGCAATGCCCGCACCTCCAGTCCCCGCTCCCCGATCCGCCAGGCATCGGAACGCTCCCGCAGTACGGTCCAACCCGATGCCGGCCCGCCCCGGAAGTCGTCCTCGAACCGGCTCGCCCCGGCCCCCCACACCGTCATGCAGCTCACCCACGAAATCAGAAGCGCCCGGATCGGAAGCATCGTCGTCATGGCTCCACCTTCACCCTGTCGGCATTCCCGTGGCAACCTGACCGTGGCGGATGGATACGGAATCCCCAGAAGACGGATTCCCCAGGAAGTGGAGCGGGCGAAGGGAATCGAACCCTCATAGCCAGCTTGGAAGGCTGGAGCTTTACCACTAAGCTACGCCCGCGCTCGCGAACGGCGGTCACCATGCCCCCCCGGCGCTTGCCTTGTCAATTCACCGCCCCGTAACCT
>JAHCBA010000038.1 GCA_019634625.1 Verrucomicrobiia bacterium | reverse complement strand
GGCCTTCGGCGGGGCTGTGCGTCGCAACGTGGGCGGTTCGGGCTGTCGGAGGGACGAGCTCCGCGAGTCCTCCATCCATGGCACCACTCCCCTGCGGCCTCGTGGAACCCGGCCCTCCGAGGCGATGCTTGGCGAAGGTCGCACCGCTCTCCACACCTCCGGGATGCACGTCCACTCCCTCAAATAGCCTGAAACGGCGTGCATATGCACGCAGTTTCAGGCTATTTGAAGGGTCCGGGCGGGCTGCTGGCCACTGGACGTTCCCGCCCCCGCTGTGGACGCTAGAAGTCGTCCGACATGAGTTCCGGTGCCTTACCTTCCCCAAACCGTCCGGTCCCTGCCGCGCCCGATCAAGCCGCCCCGCCCGATCCGGCCCGGGTCGAGGTGGTGGCCCCTCACTTCAAGCGCCGCCTTTCGGGCGTCACCAGCACGCTGCTCCAACTTGTCCCGCTCCAGGCCCGGCAACTCGGCGTGGCCACCCTGGGGCCCGGCCTGCCACCGTCCTTCCCCCGCCTTCGCTGGTGGCAACTGCCGGCCCTTTGGCGGCGCCCGCCCTCGCGTCCTTTCCGCATCTGGCATGCGAGACGCAACATCGAGATGCTCGCCGGCATCGGACTCTGCCACCTCCTCCGCGCCCCCCTCCGCCTCGTCTTCACCTCCGCCGCCCAGCGGCATCACCGGCGCTTCACCCGCTGGATGATCCGGCGCATGGACGCCGTCATCGCCACCAACCCCCGGTCCGGCAGCTTCCTCCAGGTTCCCCATACCGTCATCCGCCACGGAGTCGATCTCCGGCGGTTTCACCCCCCGGAGGTCCCCGGCTTCGATCCTGCCGCGGCCGGTCTGCCCGGTCGTTTTCTGATCGGGTGCTTCGGTCGCATCCGGCCTCAGAAGGGCACCGATCTCTTCGTCGAGGCGATGCTCGATCTGCTGCCGCAGCACCCCGACTGGACCGCCATCCTTACCGGCCGGGTCACTTCCGAACACCGCCCCTTTGCGGACAGCCTGGTCAACCGGATTGCCGGGGCCGGTCTGACGGATCGCATCCGGTTTCTCGGCGAAGTCCCTGAAGTCGCCTCCTGGTACCGCCGGCTTTCCCTCTATGTCGCGCCGTCCCGGAATGAGGGATTCGGACTGACCCCGCTCGAGGCGATGGCCTCGGGGGTTCCGGTGGTGGCCAGCGACGCCGGGGCCTACGCCGACCAGATCGTTCCCGGGGCCACCGGCGCGGTTGTCCCGCCCGGAGATGCCAAGGCTCTGCGCGAGGCGATCCGGCCCTACCTGGCGGATCCAGCGCTGGCCGGCCTTCACGGACGCCAGGCCCTGAAGCACGTGGCGACGCATTTCGACCTCGTCCTCGAAGCCGAAGCCCTCCGCGCCGTGTACGAACAGCTCTGGAACAGCGGCCACGCCTAGGCGGCCCTGCCGCCCTCTCTCGCGCTTCCGGACGCCCCTCCCCGGAACGGACCCGCTGGTGGCTGGAGATGTCCGTCAAATCCGACAAATAGCACAATTGTGATCAAGAATGACTGACAGATGTGATTCAATAAGGTAATCTGCTCGATTCCCTTGCCCGGAACGGCTGGTTGTCGCATAAGATACGCCTTCCAACCGGGCGCCGAGCGACGTCCCGCCGGCGCCCTTCGTTCTCTTCGAGACCGGGCCTCGCGTTCCGGTTCGTCGTGCGAAGGGTGTCCTGTCGGGAAGGGCGTCCGGACGGTGGCTTTCGCCGTGTCGCACTGTCGTGAATGAAACTCGGACCTGACCAAGACATGATGATGAAAACGAACCGAGGACGCCGGGGGTTGCGGACCGGCCTCGCAACCCTGGCACTGGCCGCCCTCTCCGCACAGGGCGCCTCCAACCTGACCTTTGACTTCAACTCGGATCCGTCCGGGGTCCTGAACCTGTACGGCGATGCGTTGTGGTACAGCGACAACGGCAATCCGGCCTCGGGCGGCTACCTGTCGATCACCGACAACTTCAACAGCCAGACCGGCATCATCGTCTTCGACGACTTCGATTCCGGGCTGATCGTCAAGGGCTTCAACTTCAAGGTCGATCTGCGCATCGGCAATTCCTCGAACGCCCCCGAGTTCCGTCCCGCCGACGGATTCAGCGTCAACTACGCGCGCGAATCGGATCCGGTGGTCCAGAAGGTCCTCAACGGCGACATCCCGGTGAGCGCCGACTTCGCTGCCGGGCTGCCCGAAGCCGGCACCGTCACCGGCATTGCCGTCGGCTTCGACACCTGGTCCGGCAATCAACTGCCGGACGGGGATGACATCGAAGGCATCATTGTCCGCGTGGACAACGTCACCGTCCACCGCGAACCCCTGCCCACCCGGAACGGCGCCTGCGACGATCCGACCAGCCTTCAGACCGGCTTTGTCAACGCCGACGATCCGTTCGACCTGTCAACCCTCTGCTGGCAGCCCCTCGAGATCGACCTCAACGAGGCCGGCCAGCTCACCGTGAAGTGGAAGGGCGCCACCCTCCTCGACGCCTTCCAGACGACCTTCCTGCCCAGCCGCGGCCGGATCGTCTTCGCCGGCCGCACCGGCGGCAACAATCAGAACCATCACCTCGACAACATCGTCATCAGCACCATCGCGGCCACCACCGCCACGGTCAGCGGACTGACCCCTTCCATCACCGGATTCTCCGTCCAGATCGATGATGCCCCGGGCAGCGTGGTGGCGGCGGACTCGATCGCCGTCACGCTTGACGGCGCGGCGGTCTCCACGGTCAACACCCGCGTCGGAGAAACGACCACGGTGGCCTACACCCTGCCCGCCGGGCAGCGGTTCAATTCCGGCGCGCCCCACGCCGTGCAGATCAGCTTCCGCGACGGCACCGGCAACGAATTCACCGAGAGCCGGAGCTTCAACGCCCCGACCTACGGCCTGGTCGCCGCCGCCTATCGCGCCACGGATGTGAACACCGCGCAGACCGGGTTCCGCATCCGCCCCCACCAGGTCGCAGCCGCCAATCCCAACACCCTGGCCTGGACCGAACTGCAGCTCGCCGGTCAGCAGGGACCCAACCTGGTGGACCTCGCCGCCTACGGCATCACGCCGGACGCCCAGGGCTTCATCACCTGGCAGGATCCCCTCGACTTCCGCAACGCCTCCGGCGGGGCGGGACGGTTCGACTACGACTTCGGCTTCGACAGCCTTGGCATCCCCGGCTACGCCGCGGACGGATCCCAGCTCTTCTCCGAGGACAATTCCGCGCTCGAGATCCTGACCTTCGTCGAGTTCCCGACGGCGGGCGCCTACACGATGAACGTGGCCAGCGACGACGGCTTCCGGCTCCAGACCGGCCGCGACGCCCGCGATGTCTTCGCCACCCGGCTCGGCCAGTTCGATGGCGGACGCGGTGTCGATGACGGCACCACCTTCCATGTGTGGGTCGAGGAAGCAGGAATCTACCCGATGCGGCTCGTCTGGCAGAACGGCGGCGGCGGCGCCGGCCTCGAATGGACCAGCATCCACAGCGACGGTTCCCACAGTCTGGTGGGCGACACCAGCGACGCACGCGCGCTCAGGACCTACCGCACGCGCACGGCCACGCCGCCCTACGTCGCCAGCATCCTGCCCGCCCGCGACGCCACCCAGGCACACGCTCAACCGACGGTGCAGGTCGTCCTTCAGAACGCCGACGCCATCGCCGCCGGCAGCGCGCAGCTCAGCCTCAACGGGACGCCCCTCACCACCGAATCGCAGACGACCGCCGGCCAGCTCACGGTCTCGGGCGTGCTGCCGTCGATCCTCGCGAGCGGATCCACCAACCGACTCGATCTCACCTACACGCCCTCCGGCGCCCCGGCCATCACCGAGTCCTGGTCGTTCGTGGTGATTGCCTACACCGTGCTCCCGACGGACGGCGCCGGCTCCCCCGGCTCCGGAACCAACCCCGGCTTCGGGGTCCGGACCTTTCAGCTCGACGTTCCCGGCGACGCCCTCGATCCCGCAGCGCGCATGGCCACCGAACTGACCTGGGCCGAGGCCGTCCTCGCCGGTCGCGCCGGCGCCAATGTGGCCGACCTCACCGGCTTCACCGGCGGCGTGTTCCATGAAGCGACCACCATCAACTACGCCCAACCGGGCGACGACGGCACCCCGGAAACGGCCGGCAATTTCAACCCGAACCGGTTGATCCCTGGCATCCCCGGCAACGGCTCGGCCCCGACCGACAACATCGTGTCCGAGATCCTCACCTTCGTGGAACTGCCCGCCCCCGGGTTCTACCTGATGGGCGTCAACAGTGACGACGGATTCCGGGTCAGCGCCGGGCATGCCGCCCCCGCACTCCCCGTCCAGGCCCTCGCTCCGACGGGCATTGCGGGCACCATCGCCGCCGTGCCCAGTGTCCGCGGCGACAACCAGGGCGGCGGGATCTTTGCCCCGATCCCCCTCACGCCGATCGAGGCGGACGTCGTGGTCGGTCTTGGCAACAGTGACAGCGCGATCCCCGAGGAGGGCTGTGGAACCGCCCTCTCCAACGCTGCTGCGGTCGCCGGCCGGATCGTCCTCATGGACCGCGGCACCTGCACGTTCCTCGAGAAGGTGCGCAATGCCGCCAACGCAGGCGCGGTCGGCGTCCTGATCGCCCAGAACCGGTCGGATTATCCCATCGTCCTGGGCGGTGACCCCAACACGATTGCGATTCCCGTCCTCATGATCGGCCAGGCCGACGGGGCCCGGCTCCGTACCGCCGGCGCCCGCGTCCGCATCGCCGCCGATCCGGGCGTGGTCCTCGGCTCCTTCAATGCCGGTCGCGGTGCCTCGGACACCCTGTTTGGGTTCCAGGCCGCCCAGGCCGGACTTTACCCACTCCGCCTCGTCTGGATGGAGGGCGGCGGCGGCGCGAGCGTCGAGTGGTTCTCCGTGAGCCCCGATGGCACCCGGGTCCTCATCAACGACACCGCCTCGGCCCAGGCCCTCCGCGCCTTCCGCGAGGCCACCGTGGTCGATGTCCCGACCCTCGGCATCGGCACCGCGGACGGCAGCGTGGTGATCACCTACTCGGGCACGCTTCAATCGGCGGAATCCGTCTCCGGTCCCTACACCGCCGTCCCCGACGCGCCCGTCAACGGGCCCTACCCGGTCGCCCCGACCGGATCGCTGCGGTTCTTCCGCGCCGTCCGCTGAACCGTCGGAGCACCTGACATCCCTGCACAAGACCGGGCTTCGGCCCGGTCTTTTTTGTGTCGGCAAAGAACGCTTGGCATGGCGTGTGTCCGGGGCGCAGGGTTCCCCATGCCTCCCAAACCCAAGGCAGTTTCCGCCCGCAAGGTTGCCGCGCCCAAGGCCGTCAAGGCGGTCCCCTCACCAAAGAAGGCCGTCGCCATTCCCGAAACGGCCGCCGCCAAACCCAGGAAGGCGGCTGTGAAGTCCCGGACCATTGCCACCAAGGCGAAGAAGGTCGCGCCCAAGGTCACCGCGCAGCGCATCGACAAGACGGGCCTGACCAGCCGGATCCGAGGTCACGTCTCGGCCCGCGGACGGCGTGCCCAGGCGGCCCGCAACAAGCGCTGAAACAAGCGCTGATTCTGTCTCCGCAGGAACTCACCCCGACTCACTGCGGGTCGGGGTGCGCGTAGAGGCGGTGCTGTTCGGCGAGTTGCCCGACCGTCGCCCCTCCCCGATGGACCCAGAGCCGGTACCGCACCCGAACGGGTTCGTCCGCCGTGAGGGTTCTTCCCTCCACCCCCGGCCACCCCAGGCACAACACACCGTAGTGACGCGTCAGCCAGGTGGGCGGGAAATCCGGATGATCCGGCGCAATCAGGATCGCCACCCCGGAGACCCGACCGGTGGCGTCCAGACGCCGTGACAGATCCGCCCATGGCAACGGCGTCATGTAGAGATCCCGCGGATCCGAACCGAGAGGGGTCGTGATGACCGTGTCCGTCCCGGGAGCCACCCGGAGGGTCAACCCCCCGTAACTCTTGTCCTCGGCACCCACCAACCGCAGCGGTTCCCCCTCGGGCGCCCAGGTGAACTCGAGATCCACCCAGCGCCCGTCCGGTCGAGCCGGATGGGCCACGATCCGCACGGTCTCGGAGAGGACCTTCCTGCGGGCGGTCTTCCAGGCATTGTGCACCTCGAGGACCGCGCGATCGCGGCCGGCCTCCCGCACGCCCCACCGCTCAAACTCGTGCCGGATGCCGCGCAGCATCCACAGGTCGTGGGGACGCCCATCCACTTCGACATGGGGCCACGCCCAGAATACGCCGCGGTGATGCCAGTGGTCCTCGGGGAAGTCATCGGTCAGGACCTCGCCATCCAGCCCGTACAACGGATGGATGTAGGAACTGCGGGCCCTGTCCGCCGGGGCGCGCGGGTCGCGGATCACCCCGTGGTTGTACACCAGCACCGGGTGTTGCCCTTCCCACAGTCCGAGCGAGGTCGGGGAGGACTCCTCCCAACGGAAGCCGTCCCGCGCCGCGTCGGGCGCGTCATCCGCCGTCGCCGAGCGGGTCACGCCGAGTCCGAGAGCAAGGAGACCGCCCCATACCGTCGCACGGCCGACGGCCCCGCCGCGGGCAGTTCGCGACAACCATTTTTTCATAACGCGACAACCATGAGTTCGGGAATCCGCGCCTCATCGACCTCGACCCCCAGGCCCGGGCCGCGAGGCACCTCGAGTTCACCCCCGCGCACCTCGAACGGAGCGCGCAGCACGGATTTGTGCCCGAGGAACTGGGGACCATTCAGGGCGGCGGGATACTTCAGGTCGTAGGCCCCGTACAGCGCCAGCGACGCGGCGAGGGAAACATCCGGATCGGTCAGCCCGCTGCCCAGAAACATCATCCCTGCATCCAGGACCATCTCGATCTGGCGCCGCGCCTCGACGATGCCGCCGCACCGGGCGGGTTTCATGGCGACGCCGTCCAGCATGCGCAGCCGGATGAACTCGCGCAGCTCGACATGGGACACGATCCCCTCGTCCATGATGATCGGGATGGCCCCCTGGCGCTTGAGCCTTCGATAGCCGTGGATGCGGTTCGGCGGCAGCGGCTGTTCCAGCACGGGCACCCCGAGCCGGGCCAGGCGCGGCGCCACGGCCAGGGCCGTTGCCTCGTCGTACCCGCCATTGGCATCCGCCCACAGGAATCCGTCCGGAACCAACCGCTTCACCAGGCGGCACAGCTCGACATCGAACGCCGGGTCGGGTGCCACCTTGACGTTGAAATGGCGGTATCCCTGCGCCTGTCCCTCCGCCACCAGTCCCTCCACCTCGTCGAGCGTCCGTGGATTCAGGGTCCAGCTCAGGGTGAGGCGGTCCCGTCCGCGCCGCTTCCAGCGCGCCGTGGCGTCCTGACCCAGCCGTCGCCCCGTCAGGTCGAACAGCGCCAGGTCCACGCCCGCCTTGGCAATGGGCTGCCCGGTCGAGAACGACGGGGCAATGGCCCGGTTCATCGCCGCCTCCACCGCCTCGCTGTCGAAGGGATCCAGTCCCGACAACTCGGGCGCCAGGTACCGGTCGACAGTGGTCACCACGCTTTCCAGCGTCTCGTAACTCCACCTCGGGATGGGCACACTCTGGCCCCAGCCCACCGTGCCGTCGTCCGCCGTGATCTTCACCAGGACCGCCGGACGCCCGGCCGGTCGTCCGCCCGCCGCCTCGAAGAACTTGAAGTGTCCCCGCATGGGATAAACCAGCGGGAAGGTCTCGATCCGTGCGATGCGCAATCCCTTCACCGGCGCTCCTCCCGACGACGCGGCCCAGGCCAGACCGGCCGCCCCGCCTGCCATACCCGCCAGGAACCGCCGGCGTGACATGCCGCCGTCCATCGCACCCGACGCTGTCGTTCGTGCCATGGCATCAGCCCTCGAAGATGGTCCGTCGTGACGTGTCATAACGCTGACGTCGCCCCGTCTCCAGGGCTTGCGCGGCCATCACCGTCGCCACCACGTGCTGGTGTCCCGTCCCGATCGGCGCCCGGGTGGGCCCGCGCGACCGCAGGCAGGCCACCCAATCCTCCACATGCCCGCGCCCGGGTTCGCCCGCGAGGGTCCGCGCTTCGGGGGCGTCCGCCACGCCGCGTTCGGGAATGACCCGCCACGATTCCACGTCGAGCGTGGCCCGGAGCCCGTGAATCGTGAACTGGACGCCGTGGGCGTTGCCGAGGCCCATGCCCCAGGTGAACAGGAACCCCTCCGGATACTCCAGCGCCGCCCGGAAGGTGTCCGCATGCTCACGCCCATCCCTCCACACATGGATGCCCCCGAGGGCCACCGCCGCCGAGGGATACGTCGCCCCGGTCAGCATGTGCACGGCATCGGCGTAGTGGGTCATCCACAACCCGGGAATCCCGTTCGAGGTCTCCCGGAACAACTGCCAGCGCCGCAGCAGCGCCGGATCGAACGGGCGGCCCGGCAACCCCAGGAGGTACGCTTCCCAATCCACATCCGCCTCCACGCAATCCTCGATCGGCCGCAACCAGCGCGCATGATTGAAATTGATCTCCGCCGTCACCCGGCTGATCCGTCCCATCGCCCCCTCCTCCACCCAGCGCGCCGCCGCCCGGAACCGCCCCTCGCTTCGCCGCTGGGTGCCGACCTGCACGATCCGCTCCCGGGTCAGCGCGAGATCCACCGCCCGGTTGGCCGACACCAGATCGAGGGTCATCGGCTTCTCGATGTACACGTCCTTCCCCGCCTCGAGCGCGGCCACCAGCACCGCCCCGTGACTGAAGTCCGGCGTGGCGATGATGACCGCATCGACATCCGTTCGGGCCAGCAACTCGCGAAACCGGGTGGTTCGCGCCGGGGAGGCGTCCTGACGCCGGGCCATTTCCCCCGCCGCCCGATCGAGGTTCGGACGCCAGACATCGCAGACCGCGGCCATCCGCACGTTATGCCGGCCGCCCACCGTCAGAAGTTCCGCCATCAACGCACGCCCGCGATCGCCGCACCCGATCAGCCCGACGCCGATCGTCTCGTTGGGCGATGCCGCCGCACGCGCCCCGCGGGGAACTGCCGCCATCCAGCCGGCGGTCGCCAGCGCCGTCGCCGTGCCGCCCGCCAGAAACGCCCGTCGCGTCAGCGCCGGGCCCGATTTCGTGGGAATCACCTCGGATTTCATTGTAGGCCATGATGCCTGCCGCGGGGCTGCCGTCCGCACGCGCAATCGTGGCATCCGCTGAGGTTGGAAATCTTGCGCGATACGGTGCCAGCCTCGTCCCCGCAGGAACAAGCTGAACCGGATTCAGCACCGAAGCCCTCATCCCGCCAAGGGTCGTGGGGCGAATGGGACAGTCCCCATCCCCCCGGCTCCAGCGTCAGCCCGCATCGGTGTCGAAATCGAAATCGAAATCGATGCCTTCCCTCCCCTTCGAAAGGAACGGGTAGCCGGACCCAAGGATGACGTTGTCCCCCGTTCCTATCCGCGACTTGGCCACGCCAACAAACGTGCGCTTCCACGGAGATTCCTTGCCACCCGGAATCGCTTCCCCACCCTCGGACGCACCCCGTGCCCCTACCGAGCCCCGCCCAACAGTCCGCGCTCGCCGCGCTGGCCTTCGCCGCGACATCGCTGGCTGTCCCGGCCGCCGCACCGTCCTGGATCGCCCACAACGATTACCGGATCGCGCCCCTGGCCGTCCCTGAACAGGGCTCGCCCGGTTTCGTCCGCCTCGAACCGTCGGCCACCGGGATCGACTTCGCCAACCGCATCGCCGAATCCCGACACCTCACCAACCAGGTGTTTCTGAATGGTTCGGGTATCGCCGCCGGAGACGTGGATGGCGACGGGCTGACCGACCTGGTCTTCGCGGGTTTCGACAATCCCAATGCCCTCTACCGGAACCTCGGGGGCTGGCGTTTCGAGGAGATCGGCCAGGCGGCGGGAATCGACCTGCCGGAACTTCAATGCACCGGCATCGCCCTCGCCGATCTCAGCGGCAACGGAGCCCTCGACCTGATCGTGAACACGCTCGGTCAGGGAACCCACCTCCTGTTCAACGATGGCCAGGGCCGCTTCACCCGCTCCCCTCTCGTCCTCAATCCCGGCCGCGGCGCCATGTCCATCGCCGTCGCCGACTTCGATGGCGACGGCTTCCTGGATCTCTATCTGGTCAACTACCGGACCCGCGCCCTGATGGACATGCCCAACACCCGGATGACCTTCCGCCGCGAGGGGCCGCGCACCGTCGTGGACACCGTCGATGGACGGCCGGCCACCGATCCCGAGTTCCGCAATCGCTTCGTCGTCAATGCCGCCGGAGGCATCGAGGAAAACGGCGAACCCGATGTCCTCTACCGCAATGTGGGCGGTACCCGGTTCGTCGCGATCCCATGGACCGAAGGCCATTTCCTCGACGAGAACGGCAATTCCCTCACGGCGCCCCCACTGGATTGGGGCCTCGCCGCCATGTTCCGTGACCTCACCGGCGACGGACGCCCGGACCTCTACGTCTGCAACGATTTTCAGTCCCCGGACCGCCTCTGGCTCAATCAGGGCGACGGACGTTTCCGTCTCGCCCCACCGCTGGCCCTGCGCCGGACCAGTCTCTCCTCCATGGCGGTGGACTTCGCGGATCTCGATCGCGACGGGATCGACGACTTCCTCGTCCTGGACATGCGCAGCCGCGATCACGGACTGCGCATGCGCTGGGTCCACGAAACGTTTCCCCACCGGCCCACCCCCGGGCTCTACACCGATCGTCCGCAGATCGAACAGAACACGCTCTTCCTCGGGCGCGGCGACGGGACCTGGACCGAGATCGCCCAGCTCAGCGGGCTCGAGGCGACCGAATGGGCGTGGGGCTGTGTCTTCCTCGATGTCGATCTCGACGGCTGGGAGGATCTGCTCGTCGTCAACGGCATGGAACGGGCCGGTCGCGACCTCGACGCTGTCGAACAAATCCGCGCCGGCCGCGCCGGGCGTCGCCCCACCCCCACCGAGGTGTTCGCCAGCCGGCGCGCCTTCCCCCGCCTGGCCACGCCCAATCTCGCCTTCCGCAACCGGGGCGACCTGACCTTCGTCGATGCCAGCAAGGAATGGGGCTTCGACCTCGCCGCGGTGTCCCACGGACTGATCCTCGCCGATCTCGACAACGACGGCGCGCTCGACGTCGTGGTCGGCAACCTCAACGAACCCGTCGCCCTCTACCGCAACCGCACTCCGGCCCCACGCCTCGCCGTGCGCCTGCGCGGCACCCCGCCCAACACCCGCGCCATCGGTTCCCGCATCGAGGTCCTTGGCGGTCCCGTTCGCCAGTCCCAGGAAATGATCGCCGGCGGTCGCTATCTCTCCAGCGACGATCCGGTCCGCACCTTCGCCGCCGGCACCGCCGACCGCCTCACGGTGCGCGTCCGCTGGCCCGACGGCACCCGTTCGGAATGGACCGGCCTCCCCGCCAACAGCCTGGTCGAACTGCACCAGCCCACATCCGCACCTGGAAGTTCGTCCACCGCGGCACCCGCCCGGGCCGTGGATCCCGAACCTGACGCCCCATTTCCGCCCATCCGCTTCGAAAGGGTGCGCCTCGACCACCATCATGCCGACGCCCCCTTCGACGACCTGGCCCGTCAGCCGCTCCTCCCCCACGCACTGAGTCAACCGGGCCCGGGTATCGCCTGGATCGACCTCGACGGCGATGGTGCCGATGACCTGGTGATCGGCGCCGGTCGCGGCGGCACGCCCGGCGTCTTTCGCAATGCGGGTCCGGACGGCTTCATCCCCTGGGACAGCCCGGCATGGCGCACCCCCATGGCGCGCGACGTGACCGGCCTGGTGCCCTGGCCCCGCGCTTCCGGTGCCCCGCTTCTCCTGGCGGCACTGTCCCACTACGAGGATGGCGCCGCACTCGGCGCCGCGGTCGTGGCCTGGGATCCCGCCCGCCCCGCCCTCGACGAACTCGCTTCCGCCGATGCCTCGAGTGTCGGCCCGCTGGCCGTCGGAGACATCGACGGGGATGGCCAGCCCGACCTCTTCGTGGGCGGACGGGTGTTGCCCGGTCGCTGGCCGGCCGCGGCCTCGTCCCGATTCCTCCGCCACGACAACGGTCGTTTCATCCCCGATCCCGTTCGCAGCCGTGTCCTCGAGAACGTCGGGCTGGTCACCGGGGCGGTGTTCACCGACCTCGACGGCGATGGCGTCGCGGAACTGGTGCTCGCCTGCGAATGGGGGCCCCTTCGCGTCTTCCGCCGAAATGCCACCGGCTTCACCGAGATCACCGCCGACCTTGGCCTGGCCGACCACACCGGCGGGTGGACCGCCGTCGCGGCCGGCGACTTCGACAACGACGGCCGCATGGATCTCGTCGCCGGCAACTGGGGTCGCAATACGCCCTACCAGTTCGGCAGGCACCGCCCCGGTTCCGACGTTCCCGCGCCGCTCCGCGTGTACCATGGCGACTTCAATCGCAACGGGGTCCATGACCTCATCGAGGCGTACTGGCATCCGGGGCCCGGCGAGTATGTGCCGCTGCGGCAGCGAGCCGCCCTCGAAGGCGCTCTCCCCGGTCTGCCCAGGGCCTTCCCGACCCATCGCGCTTTTGGCGAAGCCACCCTGCCCGCCCTCCTGGGTCAGGCCCTCGCCCGCACCGCCTTCGTCGAGGCGCGCTGGCTCGAGTCCACCGTCTTCCTCAATCGCGGCGACCGCTTCGAGGCCCATCCACTCCCGCTTCCCGCCCAACTGGCCCCGGTCTTCGGCATCGTCGTGGCCGATGCCAATGGCGACGGGCACGAGGACTTGTTCCTTGCCCAGAACTTCTTCGCCGTGCGCCCGCACCTGCCGCGCTACGACGGCGGACTCGGCCTCTGGCTGGCCGGCGACGGCACGGGTCGCTTCCAGCCCGTGCCCGCCCACCACAGCGGGGTTCGATTGCCGGGCGAACAGCGCGGAGCGGCGGCCGCGGATTTCGATGGCGACGGTCGGGTGGACCTGGCGGTCGGACAAAACAGCGCTGAGACGCATGTCTATCGCAACGTTGGGGCCGTGCCCGGCCTGCGCCTTCGCCTCGCGGGACCGCCCGCCAATCCCGCCGGCATCGGCGCGCGCTATCGATGGAGCGACGCCCCGGGCCCCGTCCCCATGCGCGAAGTCCATGCGGGCTCCGGCTGGCTCAGCCACTCGAGCCTGACCCATGTCCTTGCCCGCCCCCCGGGCGCCACCCGGCTGCATGTCTTCTGGCCCGGGAGTCGCACACCCCTGGAGTACCCCGTCCCCGCCGATCTCCCGGGCGTGATGCTCACCCACGACGGCCACATTCGACCTCTGCGTTGAGGATGTCGCGAATGGCGAATGGCGAATGGCGAATCGGGCTCCCGACTCCTCCCCTTGTTGGCATCGAATTTCCTGCGGAGCGCGGACAGCCCTGTCCGCACGCCCGGCCTGGTCGCGAACCGCGGGCAGGGCTCACCACTCTGCGTGCCCGAGCCGCGAGGTGCGCATTTTCAAAGTACGACCGAGTTCGGCGAGTACCTCGCATGCCTCAGCGCCCCGATCAGTGCATCCCGAAGTTGTGGGTGAGGAGGGAGCCAATCGGAGGGACGAGCTCCGCGAGTCCACAACCCAGCGCTCCACACCCTTGCGGCCTCGTGGAACTCGGCCCTCCGAGGCGACGCTTCGCGAGGTTTGCACTCCCCCCACAAATCCGGGATGCGCGGAACGCAAAAGACCACGGACCCGCCCGTGCGTGATCCGTGGTCTCTGCGATGATCCTGACTGGCTATCCGCCGAGCGATTTCCCGATCAGTCCTCCGTCTCCGTCTCCGCCACCTCGGCAGAGGTCGCGCGGACCGATTCGCTGTGGACCGGCTCCGTCTGGGCGACCCAGCGCACCGAGTTGACCAGCAGGGTCCGGTAGGCCTCGTGACTGTGGGCCCGGCCGTCATGACCGAGGGTCAGTCCGACGATCCTGGCCTTTTCGTGCTCCACCACGAACACCTGCGGATAGGCCTTCTGCTTCTGCTCGGAGAAGGCGGTGGCCAGCACCTTGATGGGCGTCCCTTCCGCATCGGGTTCGAACCAGTAAAGCTCGTCCACGATGCGGAACCGGTCCGGCACCCCCTCCAGCAGCGGATGGGCCCCGCCGGTCAGGATCACCTCGAACTCCCCAAGGCGGTCATGTCCGCGGGAACCCCCGCCGGCCAGCACCCGGTTGAACTCGGGCCAGTCGGGCCAGTTGTACCAGACCCCCGCATGCACCAGCACCAGGCCCTTGCCCGCCTCGACATGGTCGAAGATGGCCTGACGCACCCGGGCGTCAGGAAATGGCTTGTTGGCGCTGATGACCAGAACATCCGTCTCGCGCACCAGGCCCGCGCTCAGATCCTGCGGTTCGACATATCCCGCCGAAATGCCGCCCGCGGCGTTCAGCATCGAGACGTCCACCAGATTGAACCAGCGGGTGTAGTCGTGCGCCGCGCCACCCCCGACCAGCAGCGTGTTCAGCCCGGCACCCCACCGGAAGGCCGGGCGCACCCGTCCCTCACGGGCCGGTGCCGGCCGCGTCTCAGCCACGGCCACCGGCGAGGAGGCCGGCTCCGGACCCGGCTCCGTCGTTGCCGGTGCGGGCGCAGCGGCATGCCCGGACCCGGTTCCCTCCTGCAACTCGACCGTCAGCGCGACGAAGGTGGGCGCCACCTCGTTGTTGTAGCTGGCCAGCGTGATGCGCTCGACCCGCCCGGGACGCGACAGCGTCCTGGCGAAGTAACGCAGTTGCCGCCCCTGCATCAGCAGTTGATCCAGGTTCTCCAGCGCCTCCGAACCCGGCACATCGACGCGACGGATGTAGTCGGCGAACTCGACTCCGTTCCGCAGCACGAACTCTTCCGTCGCGCCCCCGGCAAAGTGGACCACGACGCGCACCACCGGCTTGTTTTCTTCGCCCAGCGGATAACCCCAGCCTGCCACGCCGCCGAGGAAATGGAGCTTCGCCACCGGCAACCCGACCCGGATCTCCACCTCGCGCGGATAGCTCCGCGACATGCCGCCGCCGCCCTGCAACACGATCACATTGTTGCCGGTCGGACTCCGCTGCGGGCTGACGATGTCGAACGGCACGTCCCGGTGCCGCAGGGCCCCCCACCTTCGGAATCGAAGCGACTCGTCCCGCGACTGGAGGGAATTGTAGATGCCTCGCGAGGTGTTGGCCGTGAACGCCTCGGTCAGATCCAGAATCCGGTACCGCTGGTCGTCCTCGGTCAGATAGGTCAGCAGGTCCCGCAGCGCCTCGACGCCGAGTTCCTCGTAACCCTCCGGCATCAGCGACCGCCCGGTGTCGTGACGGGAGGCGATGTTGTCCTTCCGGATCTCCGTCTCCGCCGTCTGGTTGCGGATCACCACCACCGCGTTGTTCTCGCGCAACACGATGCCGTCGTACGTCAGGTCGTCCTTCGTCTCGATGCTCACCGACATGTAGTTCGGTTCCACCACCCGGTTCGGATCGAGGATGTGCACCAGCAACTCCTCGCGGCCATGCGCACCCATTCCGGTGAGGCTCGGGGCGAAGTTGGCGCCAATTCCCTTGTACTCATGGCACGGCGCGCAGTTCTGCACATGTACCTCCGCCCCGCGCGCGGCGTTGCCCGGCTTGATCACCTCCGGCAGCAACCGCGCGATCAGCGCCTCCTTCTCCTTCTGTTCGGGCCCCCGCAGTTCGTCCAGGACCGAGCGCGCCCGTGCCGCCACCTGCCGGTCCGCATGGGTCCGCAGCCGGTGCAGGTTCGACGGCCCGAGCAGCACCGGCGCCACGCGCCCGTCGGCCATCGCCTCCACCACCATCCCGGACCAGTCCACCCGCTGCACCAACTGCCCGAACGCCGCCTCGCGCAGATCGAACTCCAGCCGCGGCATCGCCTCTAGCAGGGCCCGTCCGGCAACCGCATCCCCCGTGCCGCCCAGGGCATCGATCACCCGCCGCTGCAACCGCGCGCTCTCCTGTCCTCCCACCAGCGCCGCCACCGCCGGCACAATCGTCGGATCCAGACTCCGCACCCCGAGCAGGTTGACCGCCATCTGGCCCCGCTCGTCGTCCGACAACGACCGGTCCGCCAGGCGCGCCTCGGCCCGGACCACCGCCGCACGAGTCGCGTCGCCGACCTGCCGCGCAAAATCCCACCGGGCGATGAACGGCAGCACCGCCGGAGCGGTCACCTCGGAACCCAGCAATCCCCGAAGCGCGTTCCCCAAACGCTCGTCCGCCGTCGGCTTCACGTCGGCCCTCAGATTCGCCGCCAGCGATTCCAGCGCCGCCGCCTGCAACGACGCCGTCGCCGCCGGTTGCCGGGCCAGCAACAGGACCAGCGCGCGGGCATCCGAGGCCCGGTTCCGCTGGGCGATCTGCCGCGCCAGATGCGGCACCATCCCGGCCACCGAAGACGGTTCGGCCGCTGCAAACGCCGCCTCGATGTAGAGCATCGGATCCGCCGCCGCCATGGCCATCGCCGCCGTCTCCAGGTGCGGATCGCGCAAGGTTGGCCAGGCCTTGACCACCAG
The DNA here is from genome assembly GCA_019634625.1 of Verrucomicrobiia bacterium. Lineage (NCBI taxonomy): Bacteria > Pseudomonadati > Verrucomicrobiota > Verrucomicrobiia > Verrucomicrobiia bacterium. Next base: position 47,167 of record JAHCBA010000038.1, on the reverse strand, counting down.
GTCCGCCAGCGGACGCGTCGGCGTGAGATTCGCCCCTGCCACCAGCGCCGCCAGCCGGGTTCGGGGATCCGAGTCGTTCAACCGCGCCTCCGCCAGGTCCAGCGGCACGTCCTCGTCCGAGAAGTCCCGTTCCCCCGCAATCCGCATCGCGGTCCGCCGGATCAGCGGATCCATGTCCCCGGCGGACGTCAGCAACAGTTCCGGATCCAGCGCATCGAGATTGTGCAGCACCCAGAGCGCATGCATCCGCCCGTAACCCGTCTGCGCCCCGGCGGCCTTGGCCTCCAACCCCGCCAGCACCCGGCGCCCGGCGCCCTCGCTCAACAGCCGGTTGGCCGACACCCGCACCCACCCGTTCGGATGGTCCAGCATCGACACCAGCGCCGCCGGTTCCCTCGGGTCCAGCCGGAAGGGCGGCAGCGTCAGCGCCTCCTTGTGCTGGATCCGGTACAGCCGCGTGAACTCATGGTCCCGGTCCGGTCGCGTCGCCGCGTTGCGCGCCCCGTGGGCCGGCCCGCGCGTGTCGTTGTGCACCGCGATCTGATTGTAGAAGTCCACCAGGTACATCGCCCCGTCCGGCCCCACCCGGCTGTGGATCGGCTTGAACCAGTAATCCGTGCTGGTCAGAAAATGCGTGTCGCGCCGCGAGGCCTCCCGCCGGCCCCGGTACGAAACCCCGACCGGATCCAGGAATTCGTGGTGGAACAGCCACACCGTCGGCTCGCTGATGAAGAACGACCATGACGGACCCTGCCAGTGTCCCGGCCACGCTCCCCCATCATACACACATGCCCCGGATGCCGAGGTCCAGGCCCCGACCCAGTCGATCTGCACATACGGCTGCCGCGTCTCCTGCCGCGGCGGAAACACCTTGTTCTCCTCGATGATCGGCCGGGCCGCCCGCACCCGCGGCACGCCCGCCCGGCTCAGCACCCGCTCGGGCAGCACCACGTGCAGGATCGGTTCCCCGCACGTCGCCGTGCTGAAGAAGATCTCGCCGTCCGGTGCAATCTCGCATCCCCAGGTGTTGCACGAACCCGCCGCCACCTGCTCCAGCGCCGAACCGTCCGGCCGGAACCGGAAGATCCCCGCGGTGATCCGTCCGAACCGCCGCGACCCGTCCGCCGACCGCGGTTCCCCGGCGCTGTATCCCACCGAGCCGTAGATCCATCCGTCGTGACCCCACCGCAGGTTGCTCATCACCGCATGGGTGTCGAAGGTCCCCCAGCCCGTGAACAGCACCTCCGTCCGGTCCGCCTTGCCGTCCCCGTTGGTATCCCGGATCCACAGGATGTCCGGCGCCTGCGTCACGATCACGCCGTCCTTGTAGAAGACCAGCGAGGTCGGCAGTTCCAACCCGTCCGCAAACACCGTCTGCTTGTCCATCACCCCGTCCCCGTTGGTGTCCTCCAGCATCGACACACGGTCGCGGCCGGGCCGCGGCTCCTTCTGTCCCACGGGAAACCGGTCCGGCTCCCGCGCACGCCACGGGCTGATCCGCTCGTCGTTCGCATGAATGTCCCGCCCCCCCGGGTACTCCGGCGTCTCCACCACCCACAGCCGCCCCTGCGGATCCCAGTCCAGCGACATGATCTTCTGCGCCACGTTCTCATCCGCGGCCAGGCTCACCGTGAACTCCGGATGGACGGAAAAGGTCTTCATCGAATCCTTCGCCGGCAGCGGGCCCCCCGGCGGGTACCGCAACGAGGCCAGTTCCTCGGGCAGACAATACCGGTCGATGTCGGCCTGCCGCCCCAGCCAGGCCAGCCCCCGCAGCAGCACGGTCCGGTACTGGGGCGTCTCGAACACGTCGTACTCGTGCCCCGGCAGGCTCACCAACGCCCGGTAGGGCCGGGTTCCGCCCGTCCACGTCTTCTCGTAGGTCCAGATCTGCGGTGCGATGATGTGCACCGTGTGGAAGCTGGTCGCCAGCACCCCGATGTCCGGAGCCAGGTCCATGTCGTAGTAAATCTCGTCCTTCCAGTCGAAGTTCGAGAGCCCCCGCGAGATCGGATGCCCGGTGTCCACCCAGTAGATCCCCACGTCCCCCTCCAGCCACTTCGTCCGCCGTTCCGGCGGCAGATCCCAGCGCCAGGCCCCGCCGATCACCTCCTTGCACCACGCATGCTCGTCGCCGCTCACCACGCCGCTGTGGATCGCCAGCACCCCGCCGCCCCGCCTCAGAAACGCCTCGAACCGCGTCCGCTCCTCGCCGACGATCTTCATGCCGTCCGACGCGTAGATCACCAGCACATCGGTCTGCTCCAACTGTCCGGCCGTCGGAAACGTCATCGCGCCGTCCACCCGGAGCCCGCGTTCCCCCAGCAGCCGCGTCCATTCCCCAAGGAACCGCGGATGATCGTGCTGGTTCGGTCCGTGCGTCTTGATCCCGCCGCGGATGAACACCCGCAACGGGTCGGCCGCCGGGGCGCTCAAACTCGCCGCCGCAAAGGCGACGACACAGAGAAGTCGAATGGCAAGTGGCATGGCTGGTGGTGTCGAGAGACTCCGCGGATGACGACCCAAATCGCCCGGAACTGCAAGTCCATGTGGGCGACGTTCAGTGGTGCATCAGGTACTTCAGCAGCTCGATCTGCTCCCGTTCCTCCAGCGCCTCGATCAACCCTTCAGGCATCAGCGACATCTCGCTGGTGCTCTCCTCGAGGATGTCGCTTTTCGCAATGACCTGCTCATCCGTGGTCGTCCGCAAGGTCACCGCGCTGGCGGTCTCGTGCAGTTTCAATCCCGACACCACATCCCCGCCGCGGGTCTCGATGGTGGTGAGCTGGAAGTCCGATCCCACCACCGCGTTCGGGTCGATGATGTTCTCGAGGTAATACCGGATCCCGTTGCGCCCGGCGCCTGTCAGTTCAGGCCCGATCCGCACGCCGTCGCGCCCGAGCACATGGCAGGACGCGCACAATCTCACATAGAGCTCGCGCCCCGCCCTCGTGTCGTAGGCCCACAACGGCGCCTCGTTGTACAGGCCTTCCAGCCGGTCGATCAGTTCCTGCTTCTCCGCCGCGTTGGGCTGGATGCGCCCCCACGTCGCCGCCACCCGCTCATCGATGTCCGCATTCCGCAGGTCGGCCATCTGCCGCACATGAAAGGCCGTCAACTGCTCCCGCGGCACCCGGCCGTCCGCCACCGCGTCCAGCAGCGCCCCCGCGAACGATGCCCGGCGCGTCAGGGTCAGGAATGCCACCGATCGCTCCGCCGCGCTGAAGGCGTCGAGACGCCGCAGCAATGCCGCCGGCACCTCCATCGAGTCGTACCGGGCCAGCAGATTGAGGGCCGGTCCCCGGAAGGCCGCGTCATCGAGCAACCCGAGCAGCACCGGCAGCGAAGCCGGGTCGTTGGCCCGCGACAACACCGCGAAGGCGTGCTGCCGGGCCGGCCGCTCCGCATTCCGGTCGGCCAGAACGCCCCGCAACCGGGGCATCATCGAGGTGTCCCCGAACGACGCGGCCACCCGTTCGGCCGTCTGGCGGATCCGGACATCGTCATGGCCCAGAAGCCGGGGCGCCAGTTCGCGCCACGCCCCGGGCATCGGCAGGTTCGCCTGCGGTTCGAGCGCGAGCCACAACCCCGCCATCCGCCGGCGCAGGGTGTCTCCCTCGGTCTTCGACACTTCGCGCACCGCCAGGTCGAGCGGTGCGCCGTCCAGGGTGCCGAGGTACCAGTGGATCCAGTCCGCCAGCGGCGGCCACAGGGTGGTCGAAGCCAGCCGCAACGCCCGATCCACATTCCCGGCGACCCGCGGCGCCAGGCCGTGCCAGACCAGTTTGGGAATGTTCCGGTCCTCGAGGTCGGCCCCATGACCCGCCAGCGCCTCGAACACCGGCCACGCCAGCGCGTCCGGCAACCGCTGCGCCGCCGAGGCGAGATACAGCCGGACCACCGGCGACGCGTCGGACTGCGCCAGGCGCACCAGGGCGGCCCCGATTTCGGGCGGGACCGTGCCGCGCTCAGCCGCAAGCTGGATCGCCCACGCCCGCACGGTCTCGTCAGGGTCCCCCAGCGCACGAGCCGCCACGGTCGGGGTCAGCGAGCCCACGGCATGGGCGGTCCACAGCGCGCGCAACCGCATCACCGGGTCCGTGTGCCGGTCGAACAACCCCGCCAGCGCCGCCATGGCATCCGGTGCCAGCGCCCGCCGGGTCGCCCGCTCGTGCAACAGCCGCCGCGCCGTGCGGACGTACCATTCGTTGCGATGACCGAGGAGCCCGACCAGCGCCGCGTCGGTGTGGTTCGCGAGGTTCACCTGGCGCGGACGGAAGGTCGCCTCGTGCTGCAGCCGGTACACCCGCCCGTCACCGCGTTCCCACCGTTCGTCGTTGGGATTGTGACAATGCTGCTGGTCGTACCAGTCGATGATGTACACCGCGCCGTCCGGTCCGTACTTGAGGTCGATCGCGATGTATTTCGGATCGGTGCAGAAGAAGTGGTCCCGGCCGGCATGGACAGTATCGAACCCGGAGCCCCACCGGCGGTTCACCTGCTGGTTGATCTGGTGGCCGTGCAGGTTGTGGGTGAACAGCCGGCCCCGGTACTCGTCGGGCCAGTTGTCCCCCAGGTAGATCATCGTCCCCACGTGCGAATGCCCTCCGTAGATCGCGTCGCTCCCCGGCGCCCCCGCCCCGCCCGCGCCATGGTCGTACCGGGCCGAGGCCAGCAGATAGTTGCGGTAGTGCAGGAAGTCCGACGGCGGATTGGCCACGATGAAGGGCGCGTAGTTCGCGTTGGCCTGGTTCCAGAACTGCCCGCCCTGGATCACGTGGGTCGTCCCGCCCCGCCCCCAGTAGCTCCGGCAATGGGTCATGAAGAGCTGCCCCCGCTCGTCATGATCCAGCCCCCACGGATTGCTCCCCCCATGGGCGAACACCTCGAATTCGTGCCGCACCGGATGGTACCGCCACACCCCCGCCCGCAGCTCCGTCCGGTCCTCATCCGCCGCCCCGGGTTTCCCGATCCGCGCGTAGTTGAACACCCCCTGGATTCCGTAGAGCCAGCCGTCCGGTCCCCAGTGGAAATTGTTCAGGCACTCGTGCGTGTCCTGGAACCCGAACCCTTCCAGCAGCACCTCGGGCGGCCCGTCCGGCACATCGTCCCCGTTGCGGTCCGCCACAAAGAGAAGATACGGCGCCGCCCCCACCCAGACCCCGCCAAACCCCAGCTCGAACCCGCTCACCAGGTTCAACCCCTCGATGAAGACCTTTCGCGTGTCGAACCGCCCGTCGCCGTTCGTGTCCTCGAGGATCACCAGCCGGTCGAGGCCCTCCCCCTCGGGACGTCGGCTCGGGTAGCTGTGCGCCTCCGCCACCCAGATCCGGCCCCGCTCGTCGAAGGTGAACGCGACCGGCTGCCGCACCGCCGGTTCCGCCGCGATCAGCTCCACCCGGAATCCGTCGGCGACGTACATCTGCCGCAGGGTCTCCTCCCCGACCGCCCCCGTCGCACGCGGAACCGGATTGGGTCGGAGATGCCGCAGCACCGGACTGGTGGTCAGCCGTTCCACGTGCGGCAACGGGTCCTCGGCCTTCGCCGTCAGAGCTGCCAGAATGGCCCACGCCCCGAGCCAGAGGCGCTTCATGTATGGGGATTGCACCACCGGGAATTACCCGACACCCCACGCCCTTGCCAAGCGCCCAACCCCGACCCCAATCCCAATCCCCGGAATCTGTTCGAAGCGTCGTCCTCTCCCTGGGGCCCATCCTTCCCGGATCGCCCCAGATCCACGCCAAGACAAATGGTCAGGCACCTGGTTGTTGTTGTTGACGCCACGATCATTCAGCAAGTCAGGCACATAATTGTTGATCCCGCGTTACCGCCCGGTACCCCCATCGATCGACAATCCCATTGGGCCGCCGGGGACGATCTGATCGCATTAAACGCGGGGACGCCTCCGCTTCCCGACGAAATCGTGGACACGCCGGCCGCGACTTGATTGTCTAACCGCAACGCATCCTCCCTTGGGCCGCCCGTCGGCGGGCTTCAGGGAAGGCAGCCATCCATAGTCAACGTTGCCATGACGCCATCCTCCGCTCCCCGCTCTCCGGTCAGCCGCCGCAGCTTCCTCAGGAACTCCACCACGGCTGTCGGTGCAGTGGCCCTCGCCCAACTCGCCACCGAACGCTTTGCCCTCGGCGCTTCGCCCGGCGACACCGTCAAGGTCGCCCTCGTCGGTTGCGGCGGTCGCGGTGGGGGCGCCGCCGACCAGGCCCTCCAGACCACCGGAAGCACCCGGCTCGTCGCCCTGGCTGACGCCTTCCGCGACCGACTGGACGGCACCTACAACCACCTTGCGAACCGGCACAAGGACAAGGTCGATGTCCCCGAGGATCACCGCTTCGTCGGCTTCGACGCCTACAAGCAGGCCATCGCCCTCGCCGATGTCGTCATCCTCGCCACCCCGCCCGGCTTCCGCCCCATCCACTTCGAAGAGGCCGTCCGCCAGGGCAAGCACGTGTTCATGGAGAAGCCGGTGGCCGTCGATGCCCCCGGCGTCCGCAAGGTCATCGCCGCCGCCCAGGAGGCCAACCGCAAGAACCTCAAGGTGGGCGTCGGGCTTCAACGCCATCACCAGCCGATCTACACCGAGACCGTCAAGCGCCTCCATGAGGGCGCCATCGGCGACATCGTTTCCATGCGCGCCTTTTGGAACGATGGAGGCGTCTGGGTCCGCTCCCGCGCCGACCTCGCCCGCCGTCTCGGCCGCCCGCCCACCGAAATGGAATACCAGATGTACAACTGGTACTACTTCGTCTGGCTTTCCGGCGATCACATCTGCGAGCAGCACATCCACAACCTCGACGTCATCCAGTGGGTCAAACAGGGCCGCCCCTACGATCCCACCGGCGCCACCCCGATCGTCCATCCGGTCCGCGCGCGCGGGATGGGCGGCCGACAGGTCCGCAACGGCAGGGAACACGGCGAGATCTTCGATCACCACGCCGTCCAGTTCGATTACCCGGATGGCTCCACCATGTTCAGCGAGTGCCGCCACATCCGCGGCTGCTGGAGCAGCGTCTCGGAACACGTCGTCGGCACCAAGGGTTCCTGCAACGTCGGAGCCGGTGTCATCGCCGGCGAAACCCCGTGGCGCGCCCCCCGTGAAGTCCGTGAAGGCTTCGATCCCTACCAGCGGGAGCACGATCATCTCTTCAACGCCATCCGCAACGATCTGCCGTTCAATGAGGCCTTCTACGGCGCCTACAGCTCCATGCTCTCCGTCCTCGGCCGCATGGCGACCTATTCCGGCCGCGAAATTGCCTGGGACGCCGCCTTCAACTCCCAGATCGATGTCATGCCCCAGACCTATGCCTGGGATGCCCCAGCCCCCGTCAACCCCGACGCCGACGGCTTCTATCCCATCGCCGTCCCCGGCCAGACGGTGACCGTCTAGCGCCCGCCTTAGCGCCCGCCTTAGCGCCCGCCTGTTCGGCAGCCCGTTCGCCACCGAACGGTTGCACCCCGGGGGAGCCGGCATGACGCTCCCCCCATGGCTACCCTCTCTCCAACAACGGATGTCCTGGTGGTGGGGGCGGGGCCCGTCGGCCTCCTCACCGCACTCGAACTCGCACGCGCCGGCGTGCAGGTCGAGATCATCGACCGGGCCTGGCGTTTCGCGGCCGAAAGCTACGCCTGTGCCCTGCACCCGTCCTCCATGGAAGTCCTGAGCCGCCTTGGACTTCACCATGCCGCCCTGGAACAGGGAGCCCGGGTCGATGTCGCCGCCTTCTACGAAAGCCATCACCGCCGTGCGGAGCTGCGATGGGAAGCCATCCCCTCCGCCTTCCCCTACCTCCTCGTCCTGCCGCAGCATCGCCTCGAAGCGATCCTCGCCGACGCCCTCCAGGCCGCCGGTGTCCAGATCCGGTGGGGGCATCGGCTCGATCGTTGCCAGTCGGGCGACAATGCCGTCACGGCCGGCGTCGAGAAGCTCGGCGTCACCTCCGTCGGCTATCCCTTCGCCCGCTCCGAGGAAATGGTCGAGAACTCCCTCGACGTCCGAGCCCAGTACCTCGTCGGCGCCGATGGCGCCCACTCCCACGTCCGTCAATGCCTGGGCATCCCCACGGACGTCCTCGGCCCCCCGGCGGCCTTCGATGTCATCGAGTTCACCCCGGCCGCCGACCCCGGCACCGAGTTCCGCGTCGCCTGGAGCCCCCAAACGACCGACGCCTTCTGGCCTCTTCCGGGCGGCCTGGGACGCTGGACCCTTCAGCGGGAACCCAACGAGTCGGAGTCCGACCCCCAATGCGCCGAGTTGTTCGCCCGGCTCGATCATGCCCATGAACGCCCGCTCCGCCGGCTTTGGACCGATCGGATCCGCCGGCGCGCTCCCTGGTACGATGCCGGCGTTCAGGAAATCGACTGGGTTGCCCACGTCGTCTTCACCCCCCAGCTCGCCCGCCAGTTCGGTCGTGACCGTGTCTGGCTCGCCGGCGATGCCGCCCGGCAGACCGGCCCGGTCGGCGTTCAGGGCATCAACATCGGCTTCCGCGAGGCGGTGAGCCTTGCCGATGCCCTGTCCCGCATCCTCCTCCACGCCGCCAGCCCCAGTCTGCTCGAGTCGTATCAGCAGGAACGCCGCACCGAATGGAGCTTTCTCCTCGGCGCCAGCAGCGGTCTCACCCCCCGCCCCGGAGCGCCGGCATGGACCTCCGAGAACCGTGCCCGCCTGCTTCCCTGCCTGCCGGGGTCAGGGCCCGAACTCGGCCTCCTTGCCGCCCAACTCGGACTCGCCGCCCTCTGACACCCCCCCACGGATGATCTTACCTCCGCGACCGCCCAACAGCCGCGACCGGGAGGCGGGGCGTATTCTCACCCACGTCGCCCGCACCGCCGTCGCCGCGGCCCTCACCGGATGCCCCACCCAGCCGCCCCGTCCCGACCCCTCGGCGATGGCGCCTTCGCTCCTCAATCCCCAGCCCGTCTTCGTGACCATTCGCACCCGCGATGGGAACCTTCGCGGTTGCATTGGCACCCTTCGCGCCCGGTGCCCGGATGTCGTCGAGGAAACCTGGCGCCTGGCCCGGGAGGCCGCCTTCTCGGACTCGCGCTTCAGCCCGGTCACCCTCGCCGAAATGCCCGATCTCCGGTTCGAAGTCAGCGTCCTTCAACCCCTCGAACCCGTGTCCGACCTCGCCATCCTCGATCCCCATCGCTTCGGCATCGTGGTGTCCACCGAGGACGGACGCCGCGGCGCCCTGCTGCCGGACGTCGAGGGCATCGACACGGTGGACCGCCAGCTCGCCATCGCCCGTCGCAAAGGGGGCATCGGCGCCATGGAACCCGCCCGTATCCAGCGGTTCACCGTCCAGAAATTCTCCGAATAGCCGCCGCCGCGTTCGGATCGCGTGCGCCTCCGGCCGCGGATTGGGAAAGGGTCGGAGTGGGCCCGGCGTTCCGCTGAACCCGTTCACCCGCTTCCTTCCCACGAAGAACGTCGAGGAGCTCGGGAGATCGACATGCAGCTCCTCCCTCTCAGCCCGCCACTCCGCCAAGCCTGCCGCCCGTCTCCCGCATCAGCATCGCCACCTTGCGTTCCCGGCCCCACCGGTATTCCCCCACCACCCCGGTTCCGCGGATCACCCGGTGGCACGGGATCAGATAGCCCAGCGGATTGCGTCCCACCGCACTCCCCACCGCCCGCGCCGCGCCCGCGCAGCCCACCCGCGCTGCCAGTTGCCCGTAGGTCACCAGCGCCCCCGCCGGGATCTCCAGCAGCGCCCGCCAGACCCGCACCTGAAACTCGGAGCCCCGGACGTACGCCCGCACGCCTGCCGTCCCCGCACGGCCATCCCCCTCCCGCCGGAAGATCCGCTCCACCCAGCCCGACGCCACCCCGTCGTCCTGGAGCACGTTCGCCGCCGGCCAGGTGGCCTCCAACCGCGCCCATTCCCCAGCCTCCTCCTCCCGTCCAGGGAAGGTCAGATGGCATACCCCTCGCGGTCCCTCTGCGATCAGGCACCGCCCGAACGGACTCTCCGCCATCCCCGCCACCACCGTCCAACCCGCCCCTCCCGATTTCCATTCCCCCGGTGACGCCGCCTCCAACCGCACGCACAAGTCGTGCGCCCGGCCCGGTCCCGACATCCCCGATTCCAGCGCGGCCCGCAGGACGTCCTCTCCCGCCCGCAACCTTCGCTTCACCTCGGCCACCGTCAGGCACTCCAGGAACTCCTTCGGCGTCACCCCCGCCCAGGCCACGAACAGCCGGTGGAACCGCGAGGGACTCAACCCCGCCTCCCGCGCCAGGGTGGCGAGGTCGGGCTGGGCAGCCCGGTTCGCCTCGAGGTACCGCACCACCCCGGCGATCCGTTCGTATGCACTCATGCCCTCAGGCTGCCTCCGGGCCCACCCCCCGCCCACCCGATTCTTGCCGCCCCTTCCGCGACTTATTCACACCCCTCTCGATAACCTCCCGTATCCCGGCATTGGCGAACCCGCCCAACCGTGGTTGCCTCCTTGTCCCGTGCTCGACTCCGTGGATCCCGCCCGCAACCCCGAACCTCCGCCCGACCTCCGCGCCCCCCGCCGCACCCGGCCGGGCTCCGAACCCCCACGGGTGGAACGTCTGCCGCCCTACGCCCCCGACGCCGAACGCGGCATCCTCGGCTGCATCTTCCTCGCCCCCAACGAGGCCCTCGGTGAATGCCTCCGCTCGTTCCGGCCCGGTGCCGAGGCCTTCTACGACCTCCGTCACCAGACCATCTACGCCCTCATGGTGAAGATGTACGACGACCGGGAACCCATCGACCTCATCACCGTCCAGCAGCGCCTCCGCGATGTCGGCCAGCTCGATGCCGTCGGCGGTCTCACCTACCTCAACCAGCTCGCCGACGCCGTCCCTTCCGCCGCCAACCTCGCCTACTACCTCGAAATCGTCCTCGAGAAGCATCTCCTGCGCCGCATGCTCCAGACCTGCACCGCGGTCATCAACCGGGTGTACGAATGCGAAGGCGATGTCCCCGCCCTCCTCGACGAGGTCGAACGCGACATCCTCCGCATCAACGAGGAACGCGAACGCCCCGAAACCCGCGCCATCAAGGACCTCGTCAACACCGCCATCAACACCATCGAGGAACTCCACGCCCGCCAGGGCATGCTCAGCGGCGTCGGAACCGGATTCTCCGACCTGGACAAGATGACGTCCGGCCTGCACCCCGGCGAAATGATCGTCATCGCCGCCCGCCCCAGCATGGGCAAGACCTCCCTCGCCATGAACATGGCCGAGCACGTGGCCATCGACCTCAAACTCCCCGTCGGCGTCTTCAGCCTGGAAATGACCGCCGAATCCCTCGTCCTCCGCATGATGTGCTCCCGTGCCGAGGTCAACCTCCGCGATGTCCGCGAAGGATTCCTCGCCGAACGCGACTTCCCCCGCCTCACCCAGGCCGCCGGGGAGATCGCCGGCGCCCCCCTCGTCATCGACGACACCTCGGGCCTCTCCATCCTCCAGCTCCGCGCCCGCGCCCGCCGCATGTGGCAGCAGCACCAGATCAAACTCCTCGTCGTCGATTACCTCCAGCTCCTCAATTCCGAAACCCGCCGCGGCAAGGACAACCGCCAGCAGGAAATCTCCGAGATCTCCTCCGGCATCAAGGCCCTCGCCAAGGAACTCGAGATTCCCATCATCGTCCTCGCCCAGCTCAACCGCGAAATCGAGAAGGACAAGGCCCGCAAACCCAAGCTCTCCGACCTCCGCGAATCCGGCGCCATCGAGCAGGACGCCGACCTCGTCGGCCTCCTCTACAAACCCAGCGGCAATGACGAGGAGGAAAGTGTCCCCCGGGACGAACCCGGCGGCGTTCCCATCTCCCTCCTCGTCGCCAAACAGCGCAATGGCCCCACCGGGGACGTTCCGCTCGTGTTCCTTAAAAGGTTTACTCGCTTCAAACCCGCTGCCAAGGTCGGCCCAGACGATGTTCCCTCGTAGCTGGCTGGGGCAATGCCGCGCGTTACTCTGCCTGCCGCTGTCCCTCGCAGCGGCGTGGCTGGGTCCCGCATCCTTGGGTCAGGCTGACCGACAGGCCGAACGCCCCCCCGAACCCACCATCCAATCCATCGAGGTCCGTCACATGGGGCCCCGCGCCGTCAGTGACGACCTCGTCCGTGCCAACATCCGCGTCAAGGCCGGCGACCCCTACTCCAAGCTCAACATCGACGACGACGTCCGGAACCTCTACGCCACCGGCTACTTCTTCAATATCCGCGTCACCCAGGCGATCACCCCCGAAGGCGACGGCGTCGCCCTGGTCTATTTCGTCCAGGCCCGCCCCACCCTCAGCGACATCCGCTACGACGGGAACGATCGCTTCAGCACCAGGAAGGTCTCCAAGAAGGTCCTCTCCAAGGTCGGCCAGCCCCTCGACGAGGCCCAGCTCTTCCGCGACGCCCAGGAAATCCAGAAGACCTACGAGAAGTCCGGCTACCTCAAGACCCGGGTCCGCCATGTCCTCAACATCGACGAAAACGCCGGACGCGGGACCGTCACCTTCGAGATCGAGGAGAGCCCCAAGCAGCGCATCCACCGCGTCCAGTTCCCCGGTCATGCCGAGTTCAAGGAACGAAAGCTCCGCAAGGTCGTGAAGACCCGTCGCCGCTGGGCCTTCTCCTGGCTCACCGGCAGCGGGCGCCTCAAGGAGGAGGTCATCGAGGAGGATCGCGAGCGGCTCAACGACTTCTACCGCAACGAGGGCTACATCGACTTCGAACTCCAGGACATCGATGTCCGTGAAATCGACCCCAAACGCCTCGAAGTCGATTTCGTCATCGAGGAGGGCCGCCCCTACCAGGTCGGCAGCCTCACCTTCGAGGGCAACCAGCTCTTCTCCACCAACGACATCCTCTCGGGCCTCCGCCGCCGCGAAGGCACCCGCTCCCTCACCGGCCTCAACCTCACCCCGGGCGAGACCTTCAAACCCCGCGAACACACGCGCGACATCGAGCTGATCGAGGATTTCTACGGCGCCCGCGGCTACATCGACGTCCAGTTCCCCTCCACCCTCGAGGCCGTCCGCATCCCCAACACCGCGGACAATACGATCGACCTCGCCTACCGCATCACCGAAGGCACCCAGTCCTACATCGAGAAGATCGAGATCAAGGGCAACACCAAGACCAAGGACCGCGTCATCCGCCGCGAACTGGCCGTCGCTCCCGGCGAGATCTTCAACACCGTCCGCGTCAAGATCAGCACCAACCGCCTCTACCAGCTCCAGTACTTCTCCAAGGTGGACGCCCGGCCCGAGGACACCGAGGTCCCCACCCGCCGCAATCTCGTCATCGGGGTCGAGGAACAGAACACCGGCAACTTCAGCATCGGCGCCGGCTTCAGTTCGGTCGATAACCTCGTCGGCTTCGTCGAGATGAGCCAGGGCAACTTCGACATCGGCAATCCCCCCTATTTCACCGGCGGCGGCCAGAAACTCCGCCTCCGCGCCCAGGTCGGCACCCGGCGCCAGGATTACCTCATCACCTTCATCGAACCCTGGTTCCTCAACCAGCGGCTCGCCCTCGAAGTCGATCTGTACCACCGCGACTTCCAGTTCCTCAGCTCCCTCTACGACGAAACCCGCACCGGCGCCCGCATCGGCCTCACCAAGAGCCTCGGCGACCTCTTCCGGTATGGCGAGTTCTTCCGCGCCGGCATCGCCTACACCATCGAAAGCGTCAAGCTGGACTTCAACGACGCCGATCTCCTCGCCCCCGTGTTCCGCGAGGAGGGCCCCGGCCACGGCTCCAGCATCGTCACCGGGCGACCCCGCGTCTCCCCCGAACTCGCCCAGGAGGAGGGCCGCCGCCTCGTCTCCAAGGTCACCGGCTCACTCGTCTTCGACACCCGCAACAGCGCCATCCTCGCCAATCGCGGCCAGCGCATCGAACTCATCGGCGAAGTCGCCGGCGGGGTCTTCGGCGGCGACACCGATTTCTATCGCCTCGAGATGCGCGGCGCCCAGTACTTCCCCGGCTTCGACGAGGGCCACATCATCGAGATCCTCGGCCGTATCGGCGTCTCCGAAGCCTACGGCGACAGTCCCCGCGTTCCCCTCTTCGACCGGTTCTTCCTCGGCGGCCTCTACACCCTCCGCGGCTTCCGCTACCGCGATGTCGGGCCCGTGGACGAAAACAACGAACCCATCGGCGGCAGCACCTACTGGTTCGGTTCCGTCGAATATTCCATCCCCGTCATTGAACGCGTCCGCTTCGCCGCGTTCTACGACATCGGCATGGTCTATTACGACCCGTACAGCTTCGACCTTCGCACCCCCTCGAAGCACGCTTACAACGACAGTTGGGGCATCGGCATCCGCCTCAACCTTCCCATCGGGCCCCTCCGCCTCGATTACGCCTTCCCCCTCACCGCCGAAGACTACAACGACCGCGGCAGCGGCCGGTTCCAGTTTGGCGTTGGCTACCACCGCGAATTCTGACCGCAATATCCCCCGTGAAGATGCACCGCCTGAAGTCCCTCCTCCTCGCCGCCGCCGTTCTGGCCGCCGTCCCCGCCGTCGTCCATGCCCAGGCCTTCCGCCTTGGCATCGTCGATCTCCGAAAGGTTTTCGAGGGCTACTACAAGACCAAGGAGGCCGACGTGCGCATCAAGGAGGACGCCGCGGGCCTGGAAAAGAACGTCCGCGACATGCTCGAGGACTACCGGAAGGCCAACGAGGACTACAAACAGCGCTCGGAAGCCGCCAATGATGCCGCCATCTCCGTCGAGGAGCGTCAGCGCCGCCGCAAGGCCGCCGAGGACAAGCTCATCGAGATCAAGCAGCTCGAACAGCAGGTCGAAACCTACCGGCGCCAGTCCCAGGAATCGCTCATCGAGAAGCGCACCCGCATGCGCGATCAGATCCTCAAGGAGATCCGCGAAACCATCGTCGCCCGCTCCAAGGCCGCCGGCTACACCCTCGTCCTCGACACCGCCGCCATCAGCCGCAACGAAACGCCCATCGTCCTCTACACCAGCGGCGAGAACGACATGACCGACGAGATTCTCCGTCAGCTCAACGCCAACGCCCCCGCCGGCGCCCTCCGTTAGTCCGTCCCCCGTTTCCCGCCCGTCACTCCGGTCCCGCGGTCCCATCCCGCGTCCCCGTCCCTGGTCCTGTTCCTGTCCCTGGTCCGGCACCCCACTTCGCCAGCCACGCGAGCACCCGCGCCCCGTGCTGGTCGAAGGCGTACGGAAGGGTCTCGTGGGTGACCTGTCCCACGATCAGAAACTCGCTGCCCGGCGCCAGCCACGGACGTAGTCGTGCGCTTTCCTCCGGCGGTGTCACCGCATCCCCGGCCCCCGCCACCAGATAGGCGCGCACCGCGCTTTTCCGCACCGCCGGGAGCGTGTCCAGGACCTCCGGCTCGATCCCCAGCACCCCGGGCAACTTCGCGGTCGCCCGCCGCATCCAGCCGCGCGGCACCCATTGGGCGTACTCCGCCCGCACCCGCTCGGCGGACGGCGCAAACTCGGCCATGGGCCCGAACGCGACCGTCGCCCGCACCTCCGGATCGATCGCCTGCCAGCGCAGTCCGATCGAGGCCCCCATCGAGTGCCCGACCACCACGTAAGGCCCGGTCACCCGCCCCTCCGCCTCGAGGTGCCGCCTCAGCCCCCGCAGGTCCTCCGCCTCGAGGGTGCCCAGGTACACCCGTCGCCCTCCGGATCGGCCGTGCCCCCGCAGATCAACCAGCACCGTCCTCCACCCCGCCTCCGCCAGGGCCAGGGCCCAGGGAAACATCGAGGCCGAATCCACCCCGTACCCGTGCACCACAAAGGCCGTCCCGATGGCCTCCCGGGCGGCTGGCAATCCCCCTCCCGGCAACCGCAAGCGTATCGTGAAGTCATCCGCCGGAGGATCCCCCGGCTTCCTCGCCTCCGGAACCACCTCCAACCCGTAGTCCGCGGGCTCCACCATCCGCCAGTGCAATGCCACCGCCGGCTCACCCACCACCGCCGTCCCCGAGGGAAACCGCCCCATCGTCCCCGCCGGCCAGCGCAGGCCCACCCGCCCCTCCGGCTTCACCCACTCCGGCACCCGGTTCGGCGCCTTCACCATCTGTCGGGCGAGAATTCCTGACGGACTGCACCCCGCCCCGGCCCACGCCGCCAGCCCCAGTCCCACCCATCCCCGCCATCCCTGTCCTCCGGCCGGCGCCTTCATCCTTCATCTCGCAGGATCTCCAGCGGCGGATGCGTGGTGACACCCCGGCTCGCCAGCAATCCGGTCAGCACCGTCAATCCCACCACAATGCCCACCGTCGCCAGGGTCGCCCACGGGGAGGGCGAGAACGGCACGCGGAACACCCACCACGCCAGGGCTGCCGACCCCGCCAGCGCCAGCACCACCCCCGTCAGCGAAGCCAGCAATCCCAACGCCGCGTACTCCACCCACAACACCCGCTGGATCTGCCGGCGCGACGCCCCCAGCACCCGCAGCAGGATGCTCTCCCGCGCCCGCTGGTAACGCCCGCTCAACACCGTCGCCACCAGCACCAGAAGACCCGTCACCACCGTGAACAACGCCATGAACCGGATGGCAAAGGCGATCTTGTCGAGCACCTGGTCGAGCGTCCGCAGCACCAGGGTGATGTCGATCGCCGACACGTTCGGATACCGTTCCACCACCGTCCGCTGCAGTCGTGCCGATGCCTCGGCGGTCTCGACGCGCGTCACCAGCACATGGAACGCCGGGGCCTCGTCCAGCGGCCCGTGCGGGAACACCACGAAGAAATTCGGCTGCACCCGCCGCCAGTCCACCTCCCGCAGGCTCGCCACCCGCGTGCGCATCGGCACCCCCTGGATGTCCCACTCCAGCTCGTCACCCAGGCCCACCCCCAGTTCCTTGGCAATGCCGGCTTCCACCGACACCGGCACCGGTTCCGCCAGCGGATCCGCCGTCGCCACCCACTCCCCCGCCACCACCCGCTCGCTTTCCCGCAACCGGTCGGCACGCGTGCTCCGAAACTCCCGCCGCAAGGCCCATCGCGGGGCTGAAGTCCCGGGGTCGGCCAGGATCTCGTCCACGGGCCTCCCCGCAATCGTCCGCAACCGCATGGTCACGATCGGCGCCTCGTCGATCACCGGCAATCCCAGTTCCCGCACCAGCCCCGAAACCCCCTCGACCTGGTCGGACTGCACATCGAACAGGATCGCATTGGCCCGCCCGTCCTCCGTGCCCGACACCAGCTCCCGCAGCAGATTGGCCTGGGCCAGGTGCAGCGTCAGCAGCAGGAACGTCCCCAGCCCAAGCGACATCACCAGCAGGGGCGTCCGGTTGTTGGGACGATGGATGCTCGCCAGCCCTTGACGCACCACGAACGGCCATCGTGCCAGGCGCCAGCGTCGCGCCCAGGCCACCACCCCCCGGGCCGCCAGGGCCAGCGTTCCGAACGCCACCGCCAGCCCTCCCGCAAATCCCAACCCCTCCTGCCAGCGCGGCGTGTGGGCCAGTGAAAACAGCACCACCGCCAACCCCAGCAGGCCCAGCACCCCCCACTGCAAGCCATCCCGGCCCCGTCGCGTCTCGAATGCCACCCGCAGGACCGCCAGCGGTGACACCCGGCGCACCGCCGCCAGCGGCAGGAGCGCGAACAACAGGCACACCACGAAGCCCATCGCCGTCGCCTCGCCCACCGCCACCCACGACGTCCGGACGTTCACCTCGAAGGGGACCCAGTCGGCCACCGCCCACGGCAGCGCATGCTGGATCGCCGTGCCCAGCCCCGCCCCCAGGCCGGCCCCCAGCAGGCCCACCCCGAGCCCCTGGAGCAGATACACCGCAAACGCCGTCCACACCGGGCATCCCAGGCACCGCAGGATCGCCACCGTCGGCAGCTTCTGGCGCACATGCGTCTGGATCGCGCTGGCCATGCCCACCCCGCCCAGCAGCAACGCCACAAATCCCACCAGACTCAGAAATCCCTCCAGGTTCCGCATCGAGCGCCCAAGGTCCTCCTTGCGCTCCTCCACTGTCGCCACGCTCAACCGCAGCGCGTCGATCCGGTCCCGCGCCCCTTCAACCCAGGCCGGCACATCGAAATTCTCCGGAAGCCGGAAATGCACCCGGTACCGCGCCAGGCTCCCGGTCTGCAGCAACCCCGTCGCCTCGAGATCCTCCATCCGCAGGTACACCCGCGGCGCAATCGTCGCGAAGACCACCGTCTCCCCCGGCACCCGCTGCAACGCCCCCGCCACCCGCGTCCGCCATTCCCCGATCCGCACCTCGTCCCCCACCCCGACCCCGAATTGGAGCAGGAGCGACTCCTCGACCAGCACTCCGCCGCCCGCTTCGCGAAACCGGGATGCCGCCGCCTCCGGCTCGGTTTCCAGACGGCCATAAAACGGGAACTCCCCCTGGACAGCCCGCACCTGCGCCAGCCGGGTCCCGGCTCCCGGGAAGACCACCATGGTCGTGAACGTGACCTCCCGGGACTGTTCGCCCCCCACGGTTGCGAAGAACGCCTCGTGATCCTCGCCGAACCGAATCCGGGATCCCAGGGCCAGGTCCGCCCCCAGCAGCGCCTTCGCCTGTTCCTCCACCGACCGTTCCAGCGAACGCCCGAACGACCCCACCGCCACCAGGCCCGCGATCCCCACCACCATGCACAGCGTGAAGAGCAGCAACCGGCGCCGGCTCGCCCGGCTGTCCCGCCACGCCATCCGCAGCACGAACGCCCATCCCACCCCCCCGCCCCGGCCTGTCGCCTGGCTCAAACCGCCACCCCTTTCGTCATGTCACCCCTCCCGTCCCCCGCCGCCGCCACGCGTGCCGTGTCCTCCACCACCTCCCCGCCGCGCAGGCGCAGGATGCGCCGTGTCCGGCCCGCCAGTTCCAGATCGTGGGTCACCAGCACCAGGGCCGTCCCGGCCGCCGTGTTCAGGTCGAACAGCCGCTCGACGATCCGGTGTCCGGTGTCGGTGTCCAGATTGCCGGTCGGTTCGTCGGCAAACAGCACCTTCGGCCGCGTGACAAACGCCCGGGCGATCGCCACCCGCTGCTGTTCCCCGCCCGACAATTGCGCGGGATAATGCTGCAACCGCTCGCCCAGGCCGACCTCCTCCAGCCACCGCCGGGCCGCCTTCTCCCCGCCCCGCTCCCCCCGCAGTTCCATCGGAACCATCACGTTCTCCAACGCCGTCAGTGTGGGAATGAGCTGGAAGCTCTGAAACACGAAGCCGGTATTCAGATTGCGCGCCCGCGCCCGGCCGTCCTCGTCCAACGATCCCAGGTCCATCCCGGCCAGCCGAACCCGCCCCCGCGTCGGCGCATCCAGCCCCGCGCACAATCCGAGCAGCGTGGTCTTCCCCGACCCCGAAGGCCCCACGATCGCCATCGTCTCGCCCGCCCCCAGCCGGAAACTCACCTCCCGCAACACATCCAGCGACCGTTCGCCACTCCGATAGGTCTTGGTCAACCCCTCCGCCTCGAGAATCCATTCCCCGTCCCGGTCCTTCATGGGCCGCCAAGATGAAGAACTCCAATCCACGGTCAAACCCCCATCCACCCGCAGGCGATGATCACGTGCATCCCGGAGTCGTGGATGAGGAGGCAGCACATCGGAGGGACGAGCTCCGCGAGTCCTCAACCCAACGTCCCACACCGTTGTGGCCTCATGGAACTCGGCCCTCCGGAGCGACGCTTCGCGAAGTCCGCACCTTACCCACAACTTCGGGATGCACCGGCGATGATCACGCGACCTGGCGCTTGGATTTTTCGAGGAGGCGGATGTCGCCGATGGTCATGGCGGGATCCACGGCCTTGCACATGTCGTACACGGTCAGCGCCGCCACCGCCACGGCGGTCAGGGCTTCCATTTCCACCCCGGTCCGGCCGGTGGTCCGGGTGGTGGCCGTAATGGCAATACGGTCGCGGGAGGGCGGGATTTCGAAGGCGAGATCGCAGTGGGTGAGGGAGAGCGGATGACAGAGCGGGATCAGTTCGCTGGTGCGTTTGGCGGCCTGGATGCCGGCGATGCGGGCCGTGGCGAGCACGTTTCCCTTGGCCACGTCATGGGACTCGATTCGTGCCAGGGTCTCGGGGCACAACCGGATGGCGCCGGTCGCGACGGCTTCGCGGCGCACGGGCGGCTTTTCGGAGATGTCCACCATGCGGACCTGGCCCTCGGCGTCGAGATGGGAGAATTCGCTCATGGGATCGGAAGGGGGGGGTCAGCCGGCTCCGGCGTCCTTCAGGGCGCGCCGCTGGAGGAAGAACTCGCGCAGCAGGGCCCGGCACTCGTCGGCGCGGACCTCCGCGGTGACGACGCAGCGATGGTTGAAGGACGGAAACCGGAGGAGATCGATGACCCCGCCGGCGCATCCGCCCTTGGGATCGGGAGCGCCGAAAACCACGCGGCCGAGCCGTGCGTGGACCATGGCCCCGGCGCACATCGGGCAGGGTTCCTTGGTCACGTAGAGCGTGCAGTCGTTGAGGCGCCAGTCGCCCACCGCGGCTTCGGCCTGGGTGATGGCCAGCATCTCCGCGTGGGCGGTCGCATCCTTGAGCAGTTCCACCTGGTTGAACGCGCGGCCCACGATGCGCCCGTCGCGAACGATCACCGCCCCGACCGGCACTTCACCGGCCTCGAAGGCCTTCATGGCCTGACGCAACGCCTCCCCCATCAGGTAATGGTCGCTCTCCAGATCGATGATGGGCTCGGACGGCACCCCGCCAGCAGAAACGACCGGGGAAACCGAAGCAACGGGGTCACATCTCTGAATTTGACAATTGGCCGCAGGGCGGGGCGGCGCTCGATGAAATGTCAAATTCAGAGATCTGACCCCGCTTCCCGTTCAGGGAGACCGGGAGTCCTCGAGGCGCCAGTGGTGACGGCCGTCGGCGTTGCAGCGGCAGTGGGCGGCGAAGAAGCCGCCGCGGTGGGCAAGGAACCATGGCCAGAGGGCCTCGCGGTCGGTGACGGGCAGGGGAAGTTCGGCGAGGGCGGAGAAGGGGTGGAGGGCGAAACGGCCTTCCGCGAAGTCGGGGGGCTGGCGTTGGAGTCGGGGACGGATTTCGAACAGGAACATCAGCCAGTGGGCGGTGCCCTCGTAGCCGGCCTCGCTGACGATGCCGGTGAGGTGGAGGTCGGAAGGCTGGAGGTGAAGGCCCAGTTCCTCACGCGCTTCGCGGCAGGCACCGGCGAAGGGGGATTCGCCACGATCGATCTCGACCTTGCCCCCGGGCGGGCTCCAAAGGCCGCGGTTCGGTTCCCGGGTCCGTTCGAGAAGGAGGACCCGGTCTTCGGAATCGAATGCGTACAGGAGGGTGGAGACGCGGTAGGGGAGGCCCATGTCAGGCCGCGAAGGTCGCCGAGGTGCCGGTGCCGGTGCGGCGGATGCCCGGGACATTGGCCGCGAGGTGCTGGGCGAGGAGGAAGACGGTTTCCGGATCGTCGGACTCCGCGGCGGAAGCGAGGGCCCCGGCATCAAAGGCCTGGCCGGGATGGCGGCGCAGGTGGGCGAGGATGCGGGCCTGAAGTTTGAGGACGGTGTCGGCGGCCTTCTTGCCCGCCTGCACGCCGGGTTGGTGGTAGGCGTTGATCTGGACCAGTTGCGCGTAGAGGCCGACGGCGCGCTCGAAAAGGGCGATGAGCACGCCGACGGCGAACGGCGTCAGCTCGGGGACGGAAAGGGTGATGGACTGTCGTTCGCGCTCGTGGAGGGCCGAGCGGGTGCCGAGGAGGAAACCGTTCAGATAATCCCCCGAGGTGACGCCGGGTTCGACTTCGACCGAATCGCCGGTGCGGGCGCGCAGGACACGGATGAAGACGGCGAAGAAATCGTTGGGCCCGTCGCGCAACTGCTGGATGTAGGCGTGCTGATCGGTGGAGCCCTTGTTGCCGTACACGGCAATCCCCTGGTGGACGATGCGTCCGGAGAGGTCGAGTTCCTTGCCGAGGGATTCCATGACCAGTTGCTGGAGGTAGCGCGAGAAGAGTTCGAGGCGGTCCTTGTAGGGAAGCACCACCATGTCCCGCGTGCCGCGTCCCTCGCCGGCGTGGTACCAGCCGAGCGCGAGGAGTGCGGCGGGATTGGCGAGGGGATCGGTGGCGCGGGTGGTTTCGTCGCAGGCTTTGGCGCCGGCGAGGAGCCCGGCGGTGTCGATCCCCTGCAAGGCGGCCGGGAGGAGGCCGACGGCGGACGTGACGCTGGTTCGTCCGCCCACCCAGTCCCACATGGGGAAGGTGGCCAGCCATCGTTCTGCGCGGGCCCTGCGGTAGAGGGCGCTGGCCTCCTCGTCGAACAGGGTGATGGCCACGGCGTGGCGGGCGAAGGCAAGTCCGGCCCGGCGGTAGGCAGCCTCGGTCTCGACCATGCCGTTCCGCGTCTCGGGGGTGGTGCCGGACTTGGAAATCACCACCACCAGGGTGCGGCCAAGGCTGGGAAAGAGCCGGCCCAGAAGACGGTCGATGCCATCGGGGTCGGTGTTGTCCATGAAGTGGACGGCCAGTTTGTCGCGCATCGGGTGGCCCAGGGCGCCCGCAACGAATTGCGGGCCGAGCGCGGAGCCGCCGATGCCGATCACGAGTGCCTGCTGGAACGAGCCGCGCTCGCCGACGAGGCGTTCCTCGTGGATCGATTCGGCGAAGGTGGCGACGTCCTCGATGGCGGCGGCGATGGCTTCGCGCAGTTCGGGCGAGGGCGCGAGGGCAGGGTGGCGCAGCCAGTAATGGCCGACCATGCGACCCTCGTCGGGATTGGCTTCTTCGCCGGCCTCCAGCCACCGCATCGCCTCGATGGCCTTGGTCATCGGCCGGGCCATTTGCGGCAGGAAGCCGTCGTCGAAATCCAACCGGCTGAGGTCCACGCTCAACCCGCAGGCGGGGAACTCGTGGTAACGCGCCTGGAACCGGGTCCAGCGTTGCGAAGGCGTCGGCTTCATCGTGCGAGTCGCACGCTATCAGGACGGGGCCGCGCGGTCACGCCGAGTTGCGCCGGGCCGGTTGAGCCCGGTGCATCCCGGAGTTGTGGGTGAGGAGGCAGCGAATCGGAGGGACGAGCTCCGCGAGTCCTCAACCCAACGCTCCACACCGTTGCGGCCTCGTGGAACTCGGCCCTCCGAAGCGATGCTTGGCGAAGTTCCCTCCCCTCCCCACAACTCCGGGATGCAGGGGGTTGGGCCGTGGGCGATCCCGCCAGGAAAACGGGCACCGTCGGTGCGTCTCCCCCTACGCTCCTTGGGGCGCCCATCGCCACACCTGGTAAGTCGCCCCGATTCGGCAAGTCACCCGATCGCATCCACGCGGAGATCGCGCAAGACTCGAAGCCCCGGGATCGGAGCGCCCCGAATGATCCGCGCGCCGCTCTTGCGTCGCTTCCCGAACTTGTCCCGGTGCCGCTCCCACATCTGGTTCACGAACTCCTTCGAGCCCAGGATCACCCCGTCCGTCATGTGCCGGATCCGCAACCGCAGGATCTGACCCAGCGGCAACTCCCCGCCCCGCGCCAGCTCCGCCCGGATCGCCTCCGGGTCCAGCACCCGCTTGTCGCTGCGCCCCGACGTCCCGCCAATCACATAAAGCGCCAGGCGATATTCTGCTGACGCCGCGCTCCAGTCGGTTGCGCCCAGAAAGCCCATGATTCCGCGGCGGATGACCTTGTCGCCGGTGAGGGCGGCGGCGTAGCCGCAGAAGCGGTAGTCCTTGGGATCGTTGACCAGGCCGGCGCGGACGGGGTTGAGGTCGATGTAGGCGGCGATGGCGCGGAGGGTGCTGGGACAGTCTTCCACCAGAACACTCCGGAAGCGTTCGCCCCAGAGGTAGCCGGAGCGGTCGTGACGGCGGTTGTACCAGCGGGAGAAGCGTTGTTTGAACTCCTGAAGGAAGATGGAGAGGTCGGCGATGCGGGAGAGGACAGCCTGGCGGATGTCGTCGGGGATGGGTTGGCCTTTGTTGAGGGCGGCGCGGGCGAGGGAGGGAAGGGTGGCCTTTGGGCCGTAGAAGTCCTCGAGTTTGGCGAGGAGAACCGGGTCAGGGATGGAGTCGGGGAGGGGTTTGGGCGGGACACGGATGAGGAGGTGGAAGTGGTTGGACATCATGCAGAAGGTGATGATGTCGATGTCGCAGAATCGGGCGAGGTGGTGGAGGATATTGAGGAGCTTGTGCTTGGCGGAGTCGTCGAGGAGAGGGAGGCGGCCGGCGACGCGGGACATGCAGTGATACACGGCAGGAAGGGAGGGATCGGCTTTGATGCGAGGAGTTCTCATGGTGTAATCAAAAAGTGACTGGCTATTAGACTTTCGTCAATAGTCAACAGAAAGAACCTGCCGCTTTCTGCTGAGAAGCGTGGCCTCGGAGGGCCGAGTTCCCTGAGGCCGCAACGGTGGGGTGCTTCGGGTTATGGATTCGCGGAGTTCGTCCCTCCGATTCGCTGACTCCTCACCCCGCAACTCCAAGATGCGCGGGGTTGCCAGGAGATGCCCGGGTTGCAGGAGCCCCGAGGGGTCGGCAGGATGGGCGGGTCCCCCTGATCCGGGAATTGCCGGCCACCGTCATGAAACACCGACTCTGCCTCCTTTCGATGCTTGCTGCCCTTGCCGCGCCCAGTGCCTCCGCTGCGGAACCGTTCCGTCAGGTGATCACCAGCGTTGCCCGGGGGATCCGGACGGAGCATTGGACGATGACCCATCGCGACCTGGGGGCGCCGACGCCCTGGAGCGTCCGGAAGCTTACCTTGAGGGGGGGGCGTCAGGACGGGGTGGAGGTCATCGTGGTGGACAACGGGGCCCTGACGTTCACGGTCGTCCCAACGCGGGGGATGGGGATTCTGGAAGCCACGGCCGGAGACGTGCGGTTGGGCTGGGAATCCCCGGTTCGTGAGGTGGTGCATCCCCAGTATATCAATCTGGAGCAACGCGGGGGGTTGGGCTGGCTGGAGGGGTTCAATGAATGGATGGTCCGCTGCGGGGTGGAGTGGGCGGGACATCCGGGGCGGGACGAGTTCGTCGACAACACCGGCGCCCGGGCGGAGATGCAGCTCACGCTGCATGGGCGGATTGCCAACATCCCGGCCAGTGAGGTGGAGGTGCTGGTCGATACCGCTCCGCCCTACCGGATCCGGGTCCGGGGGCGGGTGGATGAGCGGATGTTTCACGGTCCCAAGCTCGAGTTGTGGACCGAGATTGCCACGGATCCGGGGATTCCGTCGCTGCGGGTCGAGGACACGCTGACCAACCGTGGGGCGCACGACCAGGAGTACCAGATGATTTACCACTGCAATTTCGGGGCGCCCCTGCTGGAGAAGGGGGCGCGGTTTTCAGGGGCGGTGCGCCGGGTGACGCCCTTCAACGCGCACGCGGCGAAGGCGGTGGAGGGCTATGCGGAGTACGCGGGGCCGACGCGGGGGTTTGTGGAGGAGGTGTATTGCCTCGATCCGGCGGCGGATGCGACGGGACGATCGCTGGTGATGTTGCAGAACGCCCGGGGTGACCGTGGCGTGGCGATGGCATTTTCGGTCGAGGCGCTGCCGCATTTCACCCTGTGGAAGAACACTGCGGCGGTGGAGGAAGGGTATGTGACCGGGATCGAGCCGGGGACGAGTTACCCATACAACCGGCGGATTGAACGACTTTCCGGCAGGGTGCCGCGATTGAAGGCAGGGCAGAGCCGCACCCTCGGATTCGACCTGACCGTGCTGCTGTCGCGGGACGACGTGGCCCGGGCCAGCGGGGAGGTGCGACGGATTCAGGGGGGGCGCGAACCGGTTATCGAACGGGAGCCGTTCCGGCTGCCGTAAAGGGGGCCGCACGGGGCCTGGCAACGGCGGTTGTCGGGCGGACGTCTTCGCAGGCCACGTCGGGTTCGGATACGACGTTTATACGTCATTTCCCCGATTCCCGGCGAGCGTTGGGGTTTCCTAGGCTTGGGAATTCCATGAGCATCCGTGTAACCGTCATCGAGGGCGACATTTCCACACGGGCGTCCCTGGTTGGGATGATACGACGTTCCGCGGAGCTTCGACTGGCCGGGGCCTACGGGACGGGTGAGGAGGCGCTGGCGCGGTGGCCGGCGGACCGGCCGGATGTGGTGGTCCTCGATCTCAACCTGTGCGGCATGAGCGGCGTCGAGTTCATCCGTGTGGTCAGGCTGCGGCACCGTGCCATCCGGGTGCTGGCTTTTGCGGAGTTCCATGACGACCAGCGGGTACGGGAGGCGATTGGCGCTGGGCTGGATGGGTACGCGTTGAAGGGGGCAGGGTACGGACCTCTGGCGGCGGGCATTTTCGCGGTGCATCGGGGGGAGGGGTTCTTTCCGCCGATGGTGGCTTGCAGGCTGGCCGAACTCTTGAGGGCGCCGGGGATGTCGGACATCGGGGTGCCTCTGCCATCGATGAACCCGTTACCGACGGTGCGGGCGATCGAGGTATCCGTGCTGGTCGAACACAGGTTCAACAACGGAGGCCATGCCACGTCCGTCGATGCCGAATCCGGGGCCCTCTGAAATCGCGACGGAAACCTGAGGTCCGCCGCTTCGGATCCCCGGGATGTGACGAGGGACGGTGAGCTGGCTGATCCGGAGGATGTGGAGGCGCGGAGCGCGGCGCCTATCCGATCTTCATGGCTTCGGTGCTGTCACCAAAGGCGTCCACGGGGGTGCCCATGCGATCGAGCATGGAGACGTAGAGATTGCAGAGCGGGGTTCCCTTGGGGAAGGCGAGGTGACGTCCGCTGTCGATGCGTCCCCCGGCCCGGCCGGCGAGGAGGATGGGCAGATTGGAGGGGTCGTGCCGGTTGCCGTCGGACATGCTGGAACCGAACAGCACCATGCTGTTGTCGAGCAGGGTGCTTTCGCCTTCGCGAATGGAGCCCAGCTTGTCCAGCAGGTAGGCGAGCTGCTCGTTGTGCCAGCGGTTGATCTTCGAATACGGCTCGTACTTGTCGGCCTTGGACTGGTGATGACTGAACTCGTGATGGGAGCCGCCGGTGCCGGGGATGAGCTGGCCGAAGTTCTTGCCCGAGACATCGTTGGCGAACATGAAGGTGCTGATGCGGGTGGCATCGGTCCAGAAGGCCAGGGCGATGAGGTCGAGCATCAGGCGGACGTGTTCCTGATGGTCGCCCGGGGCGCCCTTGGGCGGCGCGATATCCTCGCCGGGTTCGGTCTCGGGCCGCCAGGCGCGCGGGTCTGGGCGGGCGAAGAAGTCGAGGCGCCGTTCGACATCGCGCACGGCATCGAGATACTCGTCGAGCTTGTGCTGATCGTCGCGGCCGAGGCGGCCTCGGAGGGTGCTGGCGTCTTCGAGCACCAGATCGAGAAGGGCCTTGCGGTCTTCCTGGCGTTGGGCATCGGCGGCGCCCTGCCGGGCGCGGAGGACGCCGAAGAGGCGTTCGTAGGCGAGGCGGGGATTGATCTCGCGGGCGACCGGCATGCTGGGGGAACGCCAGGAGATGTAGCTGCCGTAAAGGCGGGTGTAGCCCACCACGGAATCGATGCCGGAGATCACGGGGTCCACGGCGAGTTCCATGGACGGCAGGGGGGTGAGGCGGCCCAGGCGCTGGGCGCAGAGCTGGTCAATCGAGGCGCCGCCGACATGGATGTCCTTGCCGGCGGTTTTGCGGACGTGGAGGCCGGTGAGGTAATTGGCCGTCTTGGCGTAGTGTCCGTCGCCGCCGTGGCTGTGTTTCTTGTCGAGGCCGGAGAAGACAAGGAGTTGATCCCGGTGCGCCGCCAGCGGTTCGAGGGCGGCGGTCATGGCGTAGTCGCGGCCGGCGGCCTCGGGGAACCAGTCCTTTTCCCAGACGCCGTTGGGGAAGTAGATGCAGGCCATGCGGACGGGGGCGCGCACCGCGGGGGCGACGCTGCCGGAGGCGGCGGCGGTGGGCGAGGGGTTGGGGAGGAGGCGCCCCATGGCATTGAGGAGGGGAAGCCCCAAGGCGACGCCTGCGCCGCGCAGGAAGGTCCGACGGGGAATCAGGGAGGAACGAAGGATGTTCATGTCAGGGGGTCTCCTTGGGATAGAATCGATTTCGGAAGGGGTAACTGAAGGCGATGGCTTCCACCAGGGTTGCGGCGCGGTATTCGTTGGCGGCGAGGGCGTCCATGGCGCGGTCCACGACGCATTGATCGAACCGGTTGAGGTCGCGTCCGTAGGCGAACCCGGTGAGTTTGCGGGCGAGGTGGCGGAGGATGGCGTCCTTGCGGGCCATCAGGACTTCGCGGAGACCGGCCGGACCGTCGTATTCCTCGCCACTGGGGAGGGTGCCCCGGGCGTCCACCGGCAGGCCGCGGTCGGTTTCGCGCCAGCGGCCGAGGACGTCGAAGTTTTCGAGGCCGAAGCCCAGGGGATCCATCTTGTCGTGGCAGGCGGCGCACTCGGCCTTCACGCGGTGGACTTCGAGTTGCTGGCGGATGCTGACCGCCTCCGTCGTCCCGGCCTCGTCTGGTTCGTCCAGGGCGGGGACATCCGGGGGCGGGGGCGGCACGCGGTCGCCGAGGAGGGATTCGAGGACCCAGCGGCCCCGCAGCACCGGGCTGGTACGGAGCGGGTAGGAAGTGAGGGCATGAATGGCGGCCATGCCGAGGATGCCGCCGCGTTCGCGACCCTCGAGGGCGACCGGACGCATTTCCTCGCCGGCCACGCCGGAGAGGCCATAGAGGCGGGCGAGACGTTCATCCGCGAGGGTGTAATCGCTGTCGATCAATTCGAGGAGGGAGCGGTTTTCCCGGAACAGGTGATGAACGAAGGCCACCACTTCGCCGCGCATGCTCGCGGCGAGGGCGTCGGTGAATTCGGGGTACCGGGTTGGATCGGGGCGGATCTCGTGACCGAGGCGGTCCACATCCAGCCACTGGAGGGCGAAGCGTTCGCCGAGCGCGCGGGACCTGGGATCGGCCAGCATCCGGTGGATTTCTGCGCGGTAGGCATTGGTTTCCAGGAGGGCCCCCGATTCCGCGAGGGAAAGGAGGCGCTCATCGGGCATGGAGGACCAGAGGAAGTAGGAAAGCTTGCTGGCGAGGGGGACGGCGTCGAGGGGATGGACGCCGCCGCCCGGGGGTTCGGGTTCGGCGAGGAAGAGGAAGTGGGGGGAGATCAGGACGCCTTGCAGGGCGAGCCGGACGGCGGGGAGATAGCCTTCGCCGCGTGACCAGACGCGGTCGAAAAGGGTGAGGAGCCGATCGACTTCCCCGGGGTTCACGGGGCGGCGGAAGGCGCGCCGGGCGAAGGAGGACACGATCTCGCGGGCCGCGGCGCGGGCGGGCAGGAGTTCGAGACCGGGATGCGGTGCCAGCAGGGCCTGCCGGGCTTCGTCGATCTGGCTGGCGACCCCTGGGCTTGCGACCACCGGGCTGGCGCCGGGGGCGGGGCTGTCGGGGAGGAGGGTGGCGAGGGCGACTTCCGCGGCCTGCAGGTAGCGTTCGATGTGGATGGGGGAAAGGAAGAGGGCATTGCCCGTGGTATCGAAGCCCTCGCCCCCGCCGCCGTCGGCGGGGAGCAGGTGGCCGACCGGGACCTCGATCCCGAGCAGATCGCGCAGGGTGTTGAGGTATTCGTCGCGGTTGAGCCGGCGGCTCATGACGTAGCCCCGGTAGAAGTTGGCGGTTCGGTCAGAGGCGATCTGATCGCAATCGAACTCCTCGGGACGGGGGAGGCGGCGCAGCCAGCCCATCAGCTTCTGATGCTCGTGGAAGGGCAGTTCGCCGGACCGCTTGGGCGGCATTTCGAAGGCCTGGACCCGTTCGAACACATGCTGCCAGACCTCGGGCAGGGCGATCACCGAGGGGTAATCCTCGAACACCGCGAGGTTGAGGTCCGCGGTGGCCTTGTCCGGCCCGTGGCAGTCGAAGCAGCGCCGTTCGAGAATGGGCCGGATTTCCCTGGTGTAGGTCTCCGCCTGATCCGCGACCACGACGACCGGGATCGCCAGGGACAGCAGGGTCCCGAGGACGGCTCCGAGCGTCATGGTCTGGCGCGGCTGGATCACCCGGGGAGGTTAAACCGCGTCGGCGCCCGTTTGTCCACCCTTGTTGGCGATCGATTTCGGGGTGGAGGAGGCCGCGGTGGAAATGGGTGCGTGGGCATGGGGCGGTGGGTATTCTCCCGCCATGCTGCAACGGGATCTGCTGGGAACGAGCACGATCAATCTGCGGACGCTTCTGGCCAACGGAAAACGCTACGAAGTGCCATGCTATCAGAGGGATTACTCCTGGACCGAGGATCAGTGGGAGGACCTGTGGGCCGACTTGTGCGAGGTCGAGACGACCGGTCGCCAGCACTACATGGGGGCCTTGGTGCTGAAGGAAGAGCGAACCGACGATTTCAGGGTGATCGACGGCCAGCAACGGCTGGCCACGCTGAGCGTGCTGGTCGTCGCAGCTCTACATTGTCTGAGGGAACTCATTCTGGCGGGGGTCGATGCGGACGCCAATGAACAGCGGCTGGGACTCTTGAGAACGGCGTTCCTTGGAGCGGCGCATCCGGTGACGCTGCAGACCACGGCGAAGCTGACTTTGAATCATGCCAATCGTCGGTTTTTCGAAGGCACCTTGCTCGAGCTGCAGACTCCTCCCAGCGTCGCGGCGCTTCCGCCCACGGAGAAGCCGCTCTGGAACGCCATGGTTTACTTTCGGGACCGGTTGCGCGTCTGGTTGCTGGAGGGTCGGGACGGAGCCCGGCTGGCCAATTTCATTTACGAGGTGATCGGGCCGCGGCTGCTGTTCATTCAGGTTCTGGTCCAGGACGATGTCGGGGCCTACACGGTATTCGAAACACTCAATTCCCGGGGTCTGGAACTGACGGCCGGTGACCTGGTGAAGAACTACCTGTTTTCGATCGTTCATGCGGCGGGGGATGGCGGAGTGACGCAGGCCCGGCATGGATGGGAGGCGATCACGGAGCGCATCCCTGCACGGGAGATCGCCGAGTTCCTGAGGCATCATGTGAACAGCACCCGTTCGATGGTGCGCCAGCAGCGCGTGTACCAGGCCATTCGGGCGGAGGTGACGCGGGCGCCCGATGTGTTCGAGCTTCTGCGCGAGTTGCAGCGGTCCGCACTTCTGAGCGCGGCGCTGGAGGATTCGACTCACCCGCTGTGGGAGGAGATACCTGGGGGCAGGAAGCCCGTGCATGACCTGGGACTCTACGGGGTGCTCCAGTACCGGCCCCTGGCGTTTGCGGTCTGGCGAAGGCTTCCCGGCGAGGTGCTGGGCAAGGTGCTTCGATACTGCGGCATCATCTCGTTTCGGTACAACGCCATCAGTCAGCGCAGCACCAACCGTCTTGAGCAGGTCTATAACACGGTGGCTCTGGCCGTTCACGAAGGCCGGCTCACGAGTGCCGAGCAGATCCGGGACGGCCTCCAGGGGATCTACGTGACGGACGATGAGTTCAGGGAGGCATTCGCCAAACGTTCCATCCCGACCGGCCGCAGGGCGCGACTGGTTCGCCACATCCTGCTGGCCTTGGAGCGGCACGCACATGGCTGGGAGGACGATGCGGAAGGGGGTTCCTCGACGGTCGAGCATGTGCTTCCGGATCAACCGGCCCCAGAGTGGCAGGAGGATTTCCCGGAAGACCTGCACGAACGGTATGTCAACCGTCTGGGCAACTACCTCTTGCTGGAGTCGCGCCTCAACTCCCGGGAGTGCGCGAATCGCCCGTTCGCGGACAAGCTCCGCATCTATCGCCAGAGCCGGTATCCTTCGACCCGGGATCTTGCGGAGGGCGAATGGACCCCGGAGGCAATCGAGCGTCGCCAGGCGGCGATGGCCCGGATGGCGACGGCGGTCTGGCGGCTGTGACGGCCGGGGCGAGGCGGGGACTCGCGGAGCTCGTCCCTCCGAAATGCGAAGCCTGGCTGCGGAATCGGAGGGCCGAGTTCCACGAGGCCGCAAGGGAGTGGTGCGATCGGACGAGGACTCGCGGAGCTCGTCCCTCCGGAATGGGAAGCCTTGGCTGCGAAATCGGAGGGCGGCGGCGTGCAGTCAGTACCGGTAGTGTTCGGGCTTGTAGGGGCCGTCCACGGAAACGCCCAGGTAGTCGGCCTGATCCTTGCTGAGGCGGGTGAGTTTGACGCCGATCTTGTCGAGGTGAAGGCGGGCGACCTCCTCGTCGAGTTTCTTGGGGAGGCGATAGACGGTCCGCTCGTACTTGTCCTTGTTCTCCCAGAGATCGATCTGGGCGAGGGTCTGGTTGGTGAACGAGTTGGACATCACGAAGCTGGGATGCCCGGTGGCGCAGCCGAGATTGACCAGGCGGCCGTCGGCGAGGAGGTAGAGGCTGCGTCCGTTGGGCAGCCAGTAGCGATCGTACTGGGGCTTGATGGTCTCGACCCGGACCCCCTTGCGGTGCTTGAGGGCGTCCACTTGGATCTCGTTGTCGAAGTGTCCGATGTTGCAGACGATCGCCTGGTCCTTCATGCGGAGCATGTGGTCCACGGTGATGATGTCGCGGTTGCCGGTGGTGGTGACGTAGATGTCGCCGGTGCCGAGGGTGGATTCGACGGTATTGACCTCGAAGCCTTCCATGGCGGCCTGGAGGGCGTTGATGGGATCGATTTCGGTGACGATGACGCGGGCGCCGTAGGCGCGGAGGGAATGGGCGCTGCCCTTGCCGACATCGCCGTAGCCGCAGACGACGGCGACCTTGCCGGCAATCATGACGTCGGTGGCGCGCTTGAGTCCGTCGGCGAGGGATTCACGGCAGCCGTAGAGGTTGTCGAACTTCGACTTGGTCACCGAGTCGTTGACGTTGATGGCGGGGACCAGGAGCTGTCCGCGTTCGGCGAGCTGGTAGAGGCGATGGACGCCGGTGGTGGTTTCCTCGGAGACGCCGCGCCAGTCCTTGGCGATGCGGGTCCAGACGCCGGGCTTCTCCTCGGCCACGCGTCGGAGGAGGGCCTTGACGACGGAGACCTCGTGATTGTCCGCGGGTTCGTAGGCCCAGCGGCTGCCCTGTTCGAGTTCGTAGCCTTTGTGGATGAGGAGGGTGACGTCGCCGCCGTCGTCCACCACCAGTTGCGGGCCCTTGTCGCCGGGGAACAGGACCGCCTTGAGGGTCAGTTCCCAGTACTCCTCGAGGGTCTCGCCCTTCCAGGCGAAGACCGGCACGCCGTCGTCGGCCACCGCGGCGGCGGCGTGGTCCTGGGTGGAGAAGATGTTGCAGGAGGCCCAGCGGACCGAGGCGCCCAGTGCGGTGAGCGTCTGGATGAGCACCGCGGTCTGGATGGTCATGTGGAGGGAGCCGGTGACGCGGACGCCCTTGAGGGGTTTCTGGCGGGCGTACTTTTTCCGGACCGCCATGAGGCCGGGCATTTCATGTTCGGCGACGGCGATCTCCTTGCGGCCCCATTCGGCGAGGGCGATGTCCTTGACGATGTAGTCGGAGCCGGACGGGGTGAGGGCCGTATAGCGCCGGAGGTTTTCGGTGGCGGCGGCGACCTCGGCGAGGGCGGCGGCGGCGGCGGGTTTCAGTTTGGATTTGGGCTTGGCCATGGGAGTGGGGATCGGAGAAGCAGGCAGAGTGTGGATGGAGAAGCGCCCGAAGGATCAGCGGACGGCCTTCTGGAGGGCCTTGACCTTGTCGGTGCGTTCCCAGGTCAGATCGGGGTCATCCTTGCCGAAGTGACCGTAGTTGGTGGTCTTGCTGTAGATGGGCCGGAGGAGGTTGAGGTGTTTGACGATGTCGGCCGGTTTGAAGCTGAAGACCTCCTGGACGGCCTCGGTGATGACCTCATCGGTGAGGCCATCCCTGGCGGTGCCGAAGGTGTTGACGTACACGCTGACGGGATCGGGATAGCCGATGGCGTAGGCGAACTGGACTTCGCAGCGGGCGGCGAGGCCGGCGGCGACGATGTTCTTGGCGACATAGCGGCCCATGTAGGCGGCGCTGCGATCGACCTTGGAGGGGTCCTTGCCGGAGAAGGCGCCGCCGCCGTGGCGGCCCCAGCCGCCGTAGGTGTCCACGATGATCTTGCGCCCGGTCAGGCCGCTGTCGCCCTGGGGACCGCCGATGACGAAGCGCCCGGTGGGATTGATGAGGAAGCTGGTGTTGCGGGTGAGCAGGTCTTTGGGGAGGACCTTGCGAATGACCTCCTCGATGCAGAACTCCTCGATCTCGCCGTGCTCGACGCTGGCGGCGTGCTGGGTGGAGATGACGACGTTGGAGATGGCGACCGGACGGTCGTCCTCGTACACGACGGAGACCTGGGTTTTGGCGTCGGGGCGGAGCCAGGGGGCGAGGCGGCCGGCCTTGCGGATGGCGGTCAGTTTCCGGCCGAGGCGATGGGCGAACATGATGGGGGAAGGCATCAGTTCGTCGGTCTCGTCGCAGGCGTAGCCAAACATGAGGCCCTGGTCGCCGGCGCCCTGCTCGGCCTTCTTCTTGCCCTTGGCCGCCTTGGCATCGACGCCCTGGGAGATGTCCGGGCTCTGGCGGGTCAGGTAGTTGTTGAGGAAGACGTGGTCGGCGTGGAAGACGTCGTCGTCGTGGGTGTAGCCGATGCTGCGGATGGCGTCGCGGACGACGGCGTTGTAATCGAACTTGGCGCGGGTGGTGATTTCACCGCCGACGACGACGATATTGCTTTTGACGAAGGTTTCGCAGGCGACGCGGCTGGAGCGATCCTGGGCGAGGCAAGCGTCGAGGACGGCATCGGAGATGGTATCGCAGACTTTGTCGGGATGACCTTCACCGACGGATTCGGAGGAAAAGATGAAGCGCTTGCTCATGCGGAAATGGGTTGGCGTTGACCGCGGGGCTTGGAGGACATATTAACGTATCCGGATGCGACGATACGAAAGTTGAACGACGCGTCAAACGCGATTTTGAGTTGCCGTTCATGGGACCCACCCTGAAGAGCCTGCGGGCGCTCGCCGATCCGACCCGATTGCGCATCCTGGCGGTGCTGTCGCGGGCCGAGCTGTCGGTGCACGAATTGCAGGAGATCACCACGCTGGTGCAGTCGCGGATTTCGACGCATCTGGCGCAGCTCCAGGAGGCGGGGCTGGTGCAATCGCGCCGGGAAGGGAAGCGGGCGTTTTACCGACTGGCGCGGCATGAGGGCACGCCGCTGCGGGTGCAGGTGGAGCTGGCGTTGCAGGGGGCGGGGGAGTTGCGGGAGCACGGGGCGGACCTGATCAATCTGCGGCGGGTGCTGGCATTGCGGGAGGACCAGGCGCGGTTGTTTTTCAACCAGGTGGCGGGACGGTTCGACCGGAGCTACGGACCGGGGCGGTCGTGGCAGGCGTTCGGGCAGATGCTGCTTCGGTTGCTGCCGCCGCTGACGGTGGCGGATCTGGGGGCGGGGGAGGGGTTGTTGAGCGAACTGCTGGCGTTGCGGTGCCGGCGGGTGATTGCGGTGGACAACTCGGAGCGGATCATTGCGTTTGGGGCGGCGAAGGCGCAGCAGGCGGGGATCCGGAATCTGGAGTTTCGGTTGGGGGATCTGGAGGATCCGCCGATCCCGGAGGCGAGTGTGGACCTGGTGGTCCTGAGTCAGGCGTTGCATCACGCCGGGGATCCGCAGCGGGCGTTGCGGTCGGCGCACCGGATTCTGCGGCCGCGGGGTCAGGCGATGATACTCGACCTGCGGCAGCACGGGTTCGAGCAGGCGCACGAACTGTATGGGGACCGCTGGCTGGGGTTTGCGGAGAGCGATCTGAACCGATGGCTGGAGGAGGCGGGGTTCACGGGGGTGGAGGTTTCGGTGGTGGCGCGGGAGGAGGAGGCGCCGCATTTCGAGACGCTGCTGGCTTCAGGGGTCAAGGGGCCTTGATGGCGGGGCTTCAACCGGGCTGGAGGGAAGGCGGGGCGGGACGGCGCCAGCGGGCGGGCCAGTCGTCGGATTCGAGGCGGGCGGAGCGCAGGTAGGCGTCGAGGGCGGCGCGAATGAGCGGGTGCCGGTCGCCGACGTCGGTACGTTCGGCAGGGTCGGTGTGGAGATCGAAGACGCGGACCGGGGCGTCCGGGTGGTCGGAGCGGATGCCTTTCCAGCGGCCCTGGTGAAGGGCGGCCTGGGTGAAGCCGCCTTCGTGGAACTCCCAGTAGAGGAATTCGTGGCGTCGTTGCTGTTCCGGTCGGCCGAGCAGGGTGGGGACGAAGCTGATCGAGTCGAGTCCATCCGGGACGGGGGCGCCTGCGAGTTCGGCGGCGGTGGCGAACCAGTCGCCGAAGTAGGCGACGTGGTCGCTGACGGTGCCGGGGTGGATGCGGCCGGGCCACCAGGCGAGGGTGGGAACGCGGATGCCGCCATCGGTGAGGCTGCGTTTGAGGCCGGAGAAGGGGCCTGACGGGCGGAAGCGTTCGGGATTGTGGCGGCTTTCGTTGTGGGGGCCGTTGTCGCTGGTGAAGAGGACGAGGGTATTGCGGTCGAGGCCGAGGAGGCGGAGGTGATCGAGGAGGCGGCCGACGTAGGAATCGAGGCGGGTAATCATGGCGGCGTGGCCGCGGTCCTGGGGGGACCAGTCTTCGAGGGCGTAGGGACCGTAGTCGGGCACGTGGGCGCCGTCTCCGAGTTCCCGGGTGCGCTCGTTGTTGGCGTGGGGCGTGATGAGACTCCAGTAGAGGAAGAACGGGCGGTTGGGGTGGAGGGCGACGAACTTGAGGGCTTCGTCGGCGAACAGGTCATCGGCGAAGAGGACGGCCTCCGTGGCGTAGCCGGCGCCGTCGCCTCCGACGGGGGTGACGACATTGGGCAGGGCGATCCGCTGCTCGTCACGCCAGAGGAAGTCGGGGAAGTGATTATGGGCGTGGCGCTGGTTGAGGTAGCCGAAGAAGGTCTCGAAGCCTTGTTTGCCGGGCAGTCCGGAATCGGCGGCTCCGACATCGCCGAGGCCCCATTTGCCGATCAGGGCGGTGGCGTAACCGGCCTGGCGCAGGGCGGCGGCGACGGTGACATCTTCGGCGCGGAGGGCCTGGGCCTCGGGGTTGTCGCGTCCCGCGTTGCCGCGGACGCGGGTTCGCCCGTGGTGCTGGCCGGTCATGAGCACGGAGCGGGACGGCGCGCAGACGGTGGCTCCCGCGTAGAACTGGGTGAAGCGGATCCCTTCGGCGGCCATGCGGTCGAGCCGGGGGGTGCGGATGAGTTCCTGTCCGTAGCAGCCGAGTTCCCCGTACCCGAGGTCGTCGGCCATGATCCAGATCAGGTTGGGGCGTTCGGCGGCGTGGGCAAGGCCGCCGAGGCCGAGGCATGCGAGGAGTGGGAGGAGGGATTTCACGATGGGAGTGGGGGCGGTGCGATGCAGGCTAACGCAGGGGATGGCGGGCTCAAGGATGGGTGTGGACTTCGGCGTTTCGTCGGGGGGACGGATCTGGTTGGGTCGGCGGCGTGAGCGACCATGGCGACCCCTTTCTGCCCGGGCGGGACGATCTCTTCCAGGTTCGCACCCGGGCGTCGGGTCCGGGAGGGACGTTGCCGCTGACTCCGGAACTTCTGCGGGAACGGCCCAGCGGGGATCTGTTCGGGTGGAGTCAGGATGCGGGCATGGGCTGGGATCCGCGGGAACTGGGGAGGAAGGAGTTTCTGATTCTGAGCACCCAGGGCGGGCTGCGGGGGGAGGATGGGCGGCCCATTGCGCTGGGGTTCCACACGGGCCACTGGGAGATCGGACTGCAGGTGCGGGCGGCGGCCGAGGAACTTCGGCGGGGCGGGGCGATCCCGTTCGCCGCGGCGTGCTCGGATCCCTGTGACGGGCGCACGCAGGGGACGGTGGGGATGTTCGACAGTCTGGCCTATCGCAACGACGCGGCCCAGGTGTTCCGAAGGCTGATCCGTTCGTTGCCCACGCGGTCGGGGGTGATCGGCGTGGCGACCTGCGACAAGGGGTTGCCGGCAATGACGATGGCGCTGGCGGCGATGCGGGAACTCCCGGTGGTGCTGGTTCCCGGTGGGGTGACATTGCCGCCGGAGCAGGGAGAGGATGCGGGCACCATCCAGACCATCGGTGCGCGGTTTGTCCATGGGGCGCTCAC
The DNA here is from genome assembly GCA_019634625.1 of Verrucomicrobiia bacterium. Lineage (NCBI taxonomy): Bacteria > Pseudomonadati > Verrucomicrobiota > Verrucomicrobiia > Verrucomicrobiia bacterium. The sequence continues at coordinate 9,255 of JAHCBA010000038.1, read as the reverse complement.
GTTGGAAGAGGCGTCCGACCTGGGATGCCGCGCGTGCGCATCGCCCGGGGGCGGGTGTCAGTTTCTCGGGACGGCCGCCACGGCGCAGGTGGTGGCGGAGGGGTTGGGTCTCGCGCCGGCCCACAGTGCGCTGGCGCCTTCCGGGGAACCGGTATGGTATGACCTTGCGACGCGGGCCGCCCGTCTGGTGGTGGCGCTGGAACGGCGCGGGTTGCGGGGACGCGACATTCTCACCGAGGGTGGGTTGCGCAATGCGATGGCGTTGCATGCGGCGTTTGGGGGATCCACGAATCTGCTCCTGCACCTGCCGGCGATCGCCCACGCGGCGGGATTGCCGCGTCCCACCGTTGGGGACTGGATCGCGATCAACCGACGGGTTCCCCGACTGGTCAGCGTTCTTCCCAACGGGCCCGTTCACCATCCGACCGTCCGGGTCTTCCTCGCGGGCGGGGTTCCGGAGGTGATGCTGCATCTACGGCGGCTCGGCTGCGTGGACACGGGTGTCCTGACCGTCGAGGGCGTCACGTGGGATTGCGTGCTCGACGCATGGGAACGCAGCGAGCGTCGGCGTCGGTTCCGGGATCGATTGGCGGAGGCGGATGGGGTGGATCCCGATGATGTCATTCTGCCGCCCGAGCGGGCACGGGCCGCGGGGCTGGTGAGCACGCTGTTGTTTCCGCGGGGCAATCTGGCGCCGGACGGGTCGGTGGTGAAAGCCACCGCCATCGACCCGTCGTTGTTTGATGGGCAGGGTCGTTACCTTCTGGAAGGGCCGGCCCGGGTCTTCACCTCGGAACGGAGCGCCATTCGCGCCATCAAGGAGGGATTGCTGCGGCCCGGCGAGGTGCTGGCGCTGATCGGTTGCGGCCCGATCGGAACGGGGATGGAGGAGACTTACCAACTGACCAGCGCCCTCAAGCACCTTCCCATCGGGCGCCGGATTGCGTTGATCACCGACGCGCGATTTTCGGGTGTCAGCACCGGGGCCTGCCTCGGCCATATCGGGCCGGAAGCCCTGGCCGGCGGCCCGATCGGGAAATTGCGCGACGGCGACATCGTCCGGGTGGAACTGGACACCGCGTCGATGGACGGGCGGGTGGATCTGGTCGGGTCGGGTTCGGAACGGTGGGGCGCGGAGCGGGGGGCGGTGGAACTGGAAAGCCGGTCGCCTCATCCCGAGCTGGCTCCGCACCCGCTCCTGCCGGACGACACACGGCTTTGGGCGGCGCTGCAGGCGGTCAGCGGCGGGACCTGGGGCGGGTGCGTTTTCGATACCGAGGCGATTCTCGCGCGGCTGGGTTGACCCGGGGGACGGTGGGTCGGCGAGGGGAAGGCTACGCGGGGTGGACAGTGGGATGGGCGGCGAAGACGTCCACGCGGGCGGGAGGCACGTTGATCCAGACCTTGCTCGAGGACTGCCGGATGAAACCCGCCGGCACCTCCCTGCGGGTCACGGCGTAGGTGAACTGGGTCCATTGGCCTCCCGTCGCCAGCAGGGCGGCGATCTCGGCGCGAATGGCCTCGCCCACCGGGGGCGGCAGGCTTCGGAAAGGGAGGCTCGAGACGACGGCGAAACGGTGGGCGCGGGGGGCGGCCTTCTGGACGAGTCGCCGCAGGGACGCGGCATCCCCGCAGACCACGCGCACCTGGGGGAAACGACGCCGGAGGTGGACGGCGAGGGCTTCGGATCGCTCGATCGCCAGCAGTCGTTGGGCCGGAGCGCCCCGCGCCAGGAGGGCTTGCGTGACCACGCCCGTCCCGGCCCCCAGTTCGAGAATCCACGTCCGTTCGTCCCAGATCGTCATGGCGGCCATGCGTCGGGCCAGCACCGGGGAACTGGGCATCACGGATCCGATCGATCGCGGGTCCGACCAGCCCTCGCGCAGGAACAGCCACCAATCCCGGAAGAAGCGCCACCATCCGGGGCCTCCCAAGGGGCGGCTGGTCGGAGCGCGGAGGTAGGCGAGGGAATTCACGGGCGGCGGATCGCGTCGGCGACGGCCCGGTGATAATCGAGGGTCGGACCCGAAACAATCCCGATCCCCGCACCGATGGGCATCCTGGGACGCCTCGCGCACGGCAACGATCGATTGGGAAGGCCATGGCGGACCGCATGGGGCAGGCCCCCTCCGCCGAGGCGTGTGGTTCTGGGGCCCGGCGCCCACCTGGCGCGGTCGATCGCGGTGTTCGACCCATGCGGCAGACGCGTGGTCACCCTGGATCAGGGTTCGAGGGGATTGCGCCACTTCAGGCCCGGGAAGCGCACGAAATCGCTGTCGGTGGTGCAAAGCACGTAGCCGCGTTCCATCGCCAGGGTTGCCAGGTGGGCGTCGGTGGTCAGGTTGCCGGCGGTGCCGAGCTGGGACAGGTGGGCACTCAGACGTTCGAAATGGCCCTGGGCGGGCAGCGCCAGATGCACATGCGGCAGGGTGAGCCACTCGCGGACCCGCGAACAGGCCCCGGCCGGGGTCATCGGTCGGAGGAGGATGCCGCGGTGGGTGCAGATTCGGATGAAACCCAGGAGGGTGACCCAAGCCAGACCGATCCCCACCGTTCCCGCGAGAGCATCGTCCCACCACTGCCGTGCGCCCTCGTGGCGGGGAGACTCCAGGTTGTGGGCGTGGATGAGCAGGTTGATGTCGGGAAGAATCATCGCGCCCGGCGTTGGCGGGCGGCAAAGTCTTCCGCCTCCAGTTCGTCCACGAGCTGGTTCAGCTTGTCGAGGTCGATCCCCGCCTTGAAGCCGAAGGCATGAGGCCGGGTGACCACGCGCGGCGCGACGGCGTCGTCGTGCTCCGGGGCAAGACCACGACGCAAAGCGGCATTGACCAACTCTTTGAAGGAAAGCCCCTTGCGATCGGCTTCGCGCCGGAGAATGGCGGCGACATCATCGTCGAGGGTCAAGGTGGTACGCATGTCGGGAAAGCTGATGCCAGGTTAATTGATGTCAAGACATCAACCATCGTCACGCCGGGTGAAACGTCGCCAGACAACGGGCGGGCCGGGCATTGGGTCCGATGCCTCCCCGAGTTTCGGGTGAGGAGGCGGCGAGCTTGCCCCCGGGGGGTGGCCGGGGTTTGCTCGCGGGGTGCATCCCTTGTTGAGCCTCGTGGCGGTGTCGGGTCTGGCATTGTCCTGGATCGGGTCCCTTTCCGCGCATGGCGAGGCGGCGTCGCCGAACCGGCCCGAGGCGGAGGCGTGGCGGGCTGCGGGGCGTATGGTGGATCTGCATCAGCACGTCACGTCCACGCCCGAGCACCTGGAGCGTGCGGTACGGATTCTGGACCGGGTGGGTGTGGGAGTGGCGGCGAACCTGTCGGGTGGGACGGTGACGCCGCGGGATGGGGGGGCGTCGGCGTTCGAGCGGAACAAGGCCCTGGCCGACCGGCTGGCTCCCGGGCGGTTCGTGCTGTACTTCCAGCTCGATTACACGGGATGGGACGAGGCGGATTTCGGGGAACGGGGGGCGCGGCAGGTGGAGGAGGCGCACCGGTTGGGGGCGGCGGGGCTGAAGGAGTTCAAGCGGCTGGGGTTGTATTTGAGGGATGGGAAGGGGGAATTGATCCGGATTGACGATCCGAAGCTGGACCCGGTGTGGCGGCGTTGCGGGGAGCTGGGGATGCCGGTGAGCATTCACGTGGCGGACCCGAAGGCCTTCTGGGATCCGTTCAACGAGACCAACGAGCGGTGGAAGGAGTTGAGGGATCACCGGCCGTGGTGGTTCGGGGATGCGGCGGTGTATCCGCCACGGGAGGCGTTGCTGGAGGCTTTGGACCGGGTGATTGCGAGGCATCCGGGGACGACATTTGTGTGCGTGCATTTCGCCAACAACGCGGAGGATCTGGACTGGGTGGAGCGGAAGCTGGATGCGCGACCCAACATGCTCGCGGACCTGGCGGCGCGGATCCCCGAGATCGGGCGCCATCCGCCGGAGCGGGTGCACCGGCTGTTTCGGAAGCACGCGGACCGGATCGTGTTCGCGACGGACTTCCAGGTGCACAACAAGCTGATCCTGGGGAGCAGCGGGGACGACGAGCGTCCGACGGATGACGATGCGGTGGATTTTTTCGGGAAGCACTGGCGCTGGCTGGAGACGTGGGACCGGGACTTCGCGCACATGACGCCGATCCAGGGGGACTGGACGATCAGCGGGATCGGGTTGCCGCCGGAGGTGCTGCGGAAGGTGTACTTCGACAATGCGCGGCGCCTGCTGGCGCGGTTTCTGCCTGAGCCGGTCCTGCGGGCGCGGCGGCTTCGGGGGGGAGCGGGCGGGGACGGGAAACCGACGGACGCGGCGTGGGAGCAGGCCCGCGCGGTATGGATGGATCAGAACTCGCTGGATGCGGGAGCCCGTGCGGAGCTGTCCACGGAGGTGCGGGCCCTGTGGACATCGGAGGACCTGTATCTGCGGTTCGAGTCGCCGTACACGCGCCTGACCGTGTTTGAGCCGGCGGAGCCGGGGATCGAACGGATCGGGTTGTGGGAGCGGGACGTGGTGGAGGCCTTCATTGGCACGGACGCGTCGGAACCGCGGCGCTACACGGAGTTTCAGGTGGCGCCGAACGGGATGAAGCTGGATCTGCGGTTGAACCTGCCGGAACGGGATTTTGCATGGAGCAGCGGGTTTGAGACGGAAGTGCGGGTGGATGAGGCGGGGAAGCGGTGGACCGCGGTGATGAGGATTCCGCTGCGGTCGCTGGCGGAGCGGTTGCCGGAGGGGGGGACGCGCTGGCGGATCAACCTGTACCGGTGCGATTACGCGAACGACGGATTTCTGGCGTGGCGTCCGACACTGGCGCGGACGTTTCACGTGCCGGAGCGGTTCGGGATTCTTGAGTTCGAGGATTAGAGCCTGTCTGAAAACCCCTCGTCGCAGGGCCCCTTCCGGTTTGCAGACAGGCTCTTAGGAGAGGCAGGGCAGCGCACGGCGGATCTGGGCGGCGAGGTCGTCGGAGGCGAATGGCTTGTGGAGGTAACCGGCGAGGCCGTCCTGGGCGAAGCGGCCCTGGATTTCGTCCGCGGTGTAACCGCTCATGAGGATGACCGGGGGCGGGTCGGGGAGCTGGCGGAGTTCACGGAGGGTCTGGGCTCCGTCCATGCCGGGCATGGTGAGGTCGAGCAGGACGAGGTGAATGGGGTCGGGGTGATGACGCAGCAGGTTGAGGGCGGCCTGGCCTTCGGGGGCATCGAGGACGCGGCAACGCATGCGTCGCAACTGGAGGGCGATGAGTTCCCGGATGAAGGGTTCGTCATCGACGACCAGGATGGTTGGCGGGGAGGGCGGAGGGTGGTTGGGGGAAGGGGCTTGGGGTGCGGGGGAGACCTGGGGGACGGTGGGAGTGGCGGAGGGGAGGGCGGGGAAGAGGAGACGGAAGGTGCTGCCGACACCGGGCTGGCTGGTGACGCAGAGGGCGCCGGAATGGCTTCGGACCATCCCCTGGACGGCGGCGAGGCCGAGGCCGCGTCCGGTGAACTTGGTGGTGAAGAACGGATCGAAGATGCGGGCGAGGGTGCTGGAATCCATGCCGCAGCCGTTGTCCGTGACTTCGAGGCAGAGGAATTCGCCGGAGGGGGATGGGGGAGGGGGTTGGGAGAGGTTGGTGAAGTCAGGGGGTGTGGCCAGGCGGGTGGTCCAGCGAATGAGGCCTGGCTGGGAGCCGAGGGCCTCGATGGCATTGAGCGCGAGGTTCATGAGGACCTGGCGAAGCTGGGAGATGTCGGCGCGAAGTGCGGGGAGGGCGTGGGCGAGGTCCAGGTGGAAGCGGATGGATTTAGGGGTGGAGGGGGTGACGAGGGAGACGGTTTCGCGGACGGCGGTATTGAGGTCGGCATCGAGGACCACGATGCGGCCGCGACCGGCGTAGGCGAGCATCTGGCTGCAGAGGGAGGCGGCGTGTTGGGTCGCGGTGCGGGCGCGGTCCACGAGGGCGAGGACGGGCGGGGAGGTCGTTTCGGTGCGGATGAGATCGAGGCTGCCGAGGATGACGGTCAGGAGGTTGTTGAAGTCGTGGGCGATGCCGCCGGCGAGGACGCCGAGGCTTTCGAGGCGCTGGGCTTCGTCCATGCGCCGTTCCAGGGTGCGCCGTTCCTCCTCGATCTGCCGGCGGCGGGTCACATTGCGGATGAGGGTCAGCAGGTGGGGGGGGCCGTCGCTTTGGGGCAGGGCGAGGTGACTGAGGCTGACCCAGAGGCGGCGACCTTCGGGGAGGGAGATCTCGCATTCGTCGGCGGGGGCGGCGGTGGGTTGGGCGAGCAGGCGGGCATAGGCCTGAGCGGCTGCGCCGGGTTCCGGGGCCGGGTGGAGGACGGAGTACCAGGGTTTGCCGGCGAGTTGGGATTCATCGAGGCCGATGGCGGCGGCAGCGGCGTGATTGACGGAGAGGATGTGGCCGGTGGCGTCGGTGATGGCCATGCCATCGCGGGAGTTCTGCCAGATGGAGGCGAGCTGGTGCCGGGTATCCTGGAGGGCGAGTTCGAGCTTGGCCTGATGACGGGCGTCGAGGGAGCGCAGGCCTTCGATCCGTTCGAGGTCGCGGAGGCGGGCGTAGAGCATGACCACCGCCAGGGTTGCGGAAGAGAAGAGGGCGAAGCCGAAGTGAGCCCAGAGTTCGCGGTCGGAATGGATGAGGGCGGCCGCGATCCAGGCGGCGGCACTGAGTGAGGCGATGATGAAGAACCAGGGCCGGTTGAGCAGGACCATGGCGGTCCCGATGAGGACGACGATGAGGTTGGTGGTGTCGTGGGGCTGGCCGGTCAGGCCGAGGTGAACCGAGCTGTTGAACCAGAGGATCAGGGCGGTCAGTCCGCCCAGAGGGGTGATCCACTGGTGCGCCAGCGGTCGGCGGCGTGACAGGGTTGCGGCGAGGGCGAAGGCGAGCGAGGTGGCCGTGGCGAGGAGTGCGAGGTATCTCCGGATGGGCTCGGGAAGGAACCAGAGGTGGGCGGCCGTAAAGGCGGCATAGACGACGGCCAGGACGATCCAGAGGGTGGGCAGGCAGGCACCCAGGCTGTCTTCGGCGGCGCGGCGAACCCGATCGCGGAGGAGTGCTTGCGGATGGGAATGGCCTGGATGATCCGCGCCGGAGGCGGCGGAGCGAGGCGCGGACCCGATGACATCGGCGGGCATGGCGTAGTCGGGCTTCGGCAGGCGAAGCGCTTCCGGCCACGGGCGAGAGATGCTTCCAACCGGACCGACCTTCCTGCGGTCTAGCGGTCCGGCTGGAAAAGCTCAATCCCGATATCGTCTGCCCTTCGGATCGCGGTGCATCCCGGAGTTGTGGGTGAGAAGGCGGCGAATCGGAGGGACGAGCTCTGCGAGTCCTCAACCCAACGCTCCATGCCGTTGCGGCCTCGTGGAACTCGGCCCTCCGAAGCGCGGCCTGGCGGAGTTCGCGCCTCCACCCACAACTCCCGGATGCACCGTTCGAACCGGGGAGGGGCAAGAGAAAGGCGGGCTGACCTTTCGGCCAGCCCGCCTCGCGGACCGTCAATGATCGACCGACCCTAGTACTGGTTGGTCGATTCGAGTTCCATGACCTCGCGGAGCTGGTCGCTTACCAGGCGCACCTCGAAGAGGGCGTTCTCGACCGCGGTGGCGCGGACGACGACCTTCCACTCGACCTGCTGTTTGGGTCCGAGGATGGCGACGTTGCCCATTTCGACCCCGCCGGGGACGAGGTTGACCGGGGTCGATCCGGTGCCGGAGACCGCTTCCTGGGAATCGGGATCCGTGCGGCCGACGATGCGGACGTTGGTGATCGGCGAGTTGCCCTGGTTGAGGACGCGGATGGAGTAGGTGGTGGTCGAGCCGACGAGGATCGGATCGGGATCATCCACCACTTCGAGGAGGATACCCGGGACGCCGACGACCTCGGTGCGGCAGGTGGTGCTGACAGGATCGGCGCAAACGCCCTGGGCGTTGGCGGCGAAGTTGAGGGTGGTGCCGGGGTCGGAGACCAGGGTGACGCAGACGCGCTTGGTGGCGCCGGCGGCCAGGGTTCCGAGGTTCCAGGTCACGTTGGCGCCGGAGGCGGCACCGCCGTCGGTGGCGCTGACGACGCGAGCGCCGCCCAGGGCGAGCGACACGACGGTATTGGCGGACGGGGCGTCACCGGTGTTGCGGACGGTGAGGCAGACGTCGAAGTTGCGGCCGAAGATGGCGCGGTCAGGCGCCTCGCAGGCGATGGTGAGGACCGGCTTCACGACGCGGACGGAGGCCTGGGCTTCCGCCTCGACATTCTGGGCGCTGGTGACCTTGGCCGGGTTGGTGAAGTTGCCGGTGCGCGAAGCGCGGGCATTGAAGGTGAACTCTCGGGACTGGCCGGGGGCGAGCGTGCCGGCATCGAACGAGACGTTGGACTGGCCGGCGTCGGTGGTCAGGCCCGAGGGCAGGCTGTCGGTCACGCGCACGCCGGTGAGGGTGCTGCTGCCGGAGTTGCGGACCACGAGGCGAACCGGGATGGGATCGCACTGGAGGACTTCGGCCGGCATCGTCTTGGCGAGTTCGATGGCGGGCTTCACGACGCGGATTTCCTCGCAGAGGATCGGGCTGTAGGTGGCCCAGCCGCAGGTGCGGATGGTGGTTTCGGTGGAGGCGGAACCGGTCACCTTGATGGTCTTGGTCTCGCGGGGCCCGAGCTGGCCGATGCGCCAGGTGGCAATGCCGCCGGCGACGGAATCGGCGCGCGGGGAGGAGTCACTGGCCTGGAAATTGTCCGTCACCTGGTCCATGACCGTCACTTCGGCCAGGGGGAAATCGGTCAGGTTGATGACCTTGTACTCGTAGCTGAAGGGCTGGCCGAGCATGACTTCGGCGGGGACCACCTTTTCGAGGAGCAGGCCGCTGGTTTCGCGCACGCCGGTGGGAAAGGCCATGGAGCCGCGGATGTAGCGGATGCCGCCCTCCTCGAAGGTGCTGTGGGACGGACCGAAGCCGCCAGCCGGCCGGACAGCGGGCGGCGGTGCGGGCCGGGCTGGCTCCGCCGTTGCGGCCGGACGCGGCGCTGGTGCGGGTGTCGTGGAGGTGTGGGCCCGGGTGGAGGGAGACTTGGCGGTGGTCGTGGAACAGCATCCGGTAATGACCAGAGCTGCCGTGAGCATCGCCATTAGGGACAGTGGCTTGAGATGCGCTTGCATAGGTTGCTGGGTAAGGTTCGATCTACGAATGAACAGCCCTGAAACGAGGGCCCGAGACCGTTAACTCGGAGGGCACTATGTCCGCGCGGGGCCGGGTGTCAAGCCGTTGGGATGGCTCAA